>NZ_CAJJIE010000047.1:0-157409 GCF_905187535.1 Streptococcus mitis | reverse complement strand
CCCCCCCCCCCCCCCCCGAAAAAGCGTAACTATAATTACTTTTTTCTAAAAATTACCTTAAATACTGATAGAATTATGATAGAATAGAAAAAAGAACTTGAGGAGATTTAGGATGCAAGATGAAAGTGTGTATGGATTAGTCTATAAAGCTATTCGTGAGGAAAGAGGGTTTACCCAGAAGGAAGCTGCTGGAACTACAGTGACTCCTCACTTTTTACGTCAGTTTGAGCAAGGGAAATCTCGGATAACTATTCAAAAATTTGAAGAGATTCTTTCTAATATTGGAATTGATAAAGAGACCTTTGATAGTCTCAAAACACAGATGTTTCCAACTGAATTTCATAAATTACAGGCTCAAGTTGCTGATTTGGCCTATAAGCGTGAATTTAAAAAGATCATTAGCTTGATTAATCAGCCCTTGGAAAATCCTGGAATCGCTGAACACTATGTGATTGCCAATCGTGTAGTCAATAAATTTGCTATCGCAAACATCATCGGCGATTCTTTTCTAACTCCAAAAGATTATCAAGAACTAGAATATATCAAGAACTATCTCAGTGAATTGGACGATTGGAATAAAATTGAGGTGAATATCTTTTCATCTATCCTGCCTCACTTTTCAATCGAATTTTTAGACTACAGGCTCTACCACTTATTAGATACTCTAAAAAAACAGACTGAATACCATTCAATCCGTACTTCTGACTACTATATTGCCTGCTTAAGAACTGCTATCAAGCATTACTCTGTTAATGGCTACTATGATAAAGCTGAAAATCTAGCCTTGAAGACCCTGGAAGTGATTAATACTTTCCCTCTACTGAGTACCAAGATGACAGAGATGATTAGCATTTCCATGGAACGTGCTAATAATTTTCTCAGACAAGACGATGTCAGAGGTCTAGAGCTTGCTAAACATATCTTTGCTAGTCTTGATAACTTTGAAAAAATCTATCCAAATCAACTTCTGACTCGAATGAGAGAGGATTTCTTTGTCACTGTCACACAGCTCAATCACACTGGACAACCTTTAGATATCTAATCTAGAAATCAAAAAAGCTTGAGGAACCACATATTTCCTCAGGCTTTTCTTATCCTTTAAATGTCACAATAGTCGCACCACTGCCTCCAGCATTTTGTGGGGCATAGCCGAAACTCTTGACATGTTTGTTTCTTTGTAGATATTTGGTGACACCTTCACGTATAACACCTGTTCCAATACCATGGATGATGTCAACTTGAGCCATATTATTAAGCAGGGCTTGGTCGATAAAGGCATCTAGCTCATTCATGGCCTCTTCATAGCGTTTACCTCGAAGGTCCAGTCTGGCTTGTGGGCCACGACCAGAAGTTCGTTTCACGACATTGACCTGTTTCTTCTTGACTTGCTTTTCTTGCTGGGCTTGAACAAGGTCAAACTCTTTCTCTTCCAAGGTCATCTTAATCAAGCCAACTTGGGCTTCCCAGCGGCCATCCTTGAGTTGACTGGTCAAGGTACCACGCTGGCCATAACTGAGCACCACGATATCATCTCCCACCTTTGGAGCTCGTTTTTTCTTGGCCTTTTGAAGGACCTTGTTTTTGGACAAGTCTACTTTTTCAGGAGCCAATTTTTTCAACTTGGCCTTGGCTTCAATAATTTCATGGGGCTTGAGTTGAGATTTACTGTGGAGATTTTTAAGAATCTGGTCACTCTCACTTAGGGCCATGTCCACAATCTCAGCAGCCTGTTCACGCGCCTTATTAAGCTCGGTTTCCTTTTCACGATTGAGCTCGTTGTAAAGTTTTTTGAGAGCACGGTTCATCTTGAGATTTTCTTGCTCCACCTCACGGATATTGTCCAAGCGTTTGCGACTCTCTAGCGTCTGCTCTTCCAGTTGCTCAATAATCCGGTTGACATCATTGTCCTGATCAACCTGCTGGCTGGCATCCCCTACGATAACTTCAGATAGGCCTAGACGTTTGGCAATCTCAAAGGCATTGCTTCGACCAGGAACTCCCTGCATAAAGCGATAGGTCGGGCGTAGAGTTGCAGTATCAAACTCCATGCTGGCATTTTGCACAAAGGCTGTCTCAATACCGTAGGCCTTGAGTTCTGGATAGTGGGTCGTCGCCATAGTCTTGACTTGACGCAGGCGAAGGTCCTCCAGAATAGCCATGGCAAGGGCGGCTCCCTCTTGGGGATCTGTACCAGCCCCCAACTCATCCAAGAGTAAGAGTGAATGTTGATTGACCTTGCCAAGAATATCCACAATATTGGTCATGTGGCTAGAGAAGGTAGACAAGCTCTGCTCAATAGATTGCTCATCGCCAATATCAGCAAAAATTTCTTCAAAAATACCAACACGACTTCCCTTATCTGCTAAAATCGGCAAACCTGACTGAGCCATAACCTGTGTCAAGCCTAGAGTTTTGAGCATGATGGTCTTCCCACCTGTATTGGGACCTGTAATAACAATCGCTGTTAAATCTTGACCAAAATGGACATCATTTGCAACGGCATTTTTGACCAATGGATGGCAGACATGAAGCAGTTGAATCTCTTGATTTTCTGACAGCTGAGGAACGACTGCTTGCCTTTCTTGGATAAAGCGGACCTTGGCACGAATCAAGTCCAGATGGCCGATAATCCAAGCATCATTGGCAATCTCAGCCGCATGAGGGCGGACACGTTCAGAAATTTCTTGGAGAATGCGAAGCATTTCATAGCGCTCATCTGCTCGCAAACTAGCAATTTCTTCGCTCAGTTTGACCACCTCACGGGGTTCGATATAAACGGTGTTTCCACTGGCAGAAATATCATGGACGACACCTGCAATCTTATTACGGTAGGTGTTTTTGACTGGTAAAACCTGACGGCCATTCCTGCTAGCAACAATCCCTTCTGTCAACATCTGCCCTTTTTGCTTAAGCAAATCTTGCAAGACATCGCGGACCTGACTCTCGCTATCATGGATTTTTCGACGAATTCGCGCCAATTCTTCACTGGCAAAATTTTCAATGAAACCTGCATCATTAAAGGCTTGGAGATTTCCTTGTAATTGCGGAAAATCATGTAATTTCTCAAACCAAAGGGCTAATTCTTCCAAGCTGACATTTTCCAGATTGGCATAAAAACTTTGCAGTTCTCGGCTGGCAAGAAGCACGCGCTTCAAGAGTAGGAACTCCTCGATATTGAGGTCCGCCCCCATCTCCAACCGCTTGCAAACTCCTGCGATTTCCTTGGTTGCAAGAATAGTAAAATGCGGTTGCTCGACGAAAAGAGCCTGCATTTCCTTCATCTCAGCAAAAGCCTGTTTTATTTTATCCGCTTTGGCAGTCGGAGCCAGCTGTCTCAATTGCTCCAAGCCCTGCTCGGTCAATAAATGGGGTTCAAACAAAGCCTTGACCTTATTGAACTCTAATGTTTCTAATATTTTCTTATTCATCTTTATTTCCTTGTCTTTGAATGTCTAGGTGTATGATACTCAATAAAAATCAAAGAGCAAACTAGTAAGCTAGCCGCAGGTTGCTAAAACAGTGTTTTGAGGTTGCAGATGGAAGCTGACGTGGTTTGAAGAGATTTTCGAAGAGTATTAGCTTTTTACATTCTGATAGATTCGAGTCAAATCTGTAAACAAAGGGCTAGGAAAACTCCTGCCCTTTTTATCCGATTAAATTTGTCACCCAGATTTGTTTGAGCCAACTAGTTGTTACCGGTATGCTCTGGATGATGTGTTTTGCGACGATACTCTTTTCAAGAGGATTTTGTATAGCTGCCATGGGGATGGTCGCCAAGATTGTCAAGGCCATTTGCAAGACAAATAAGGTCACCAACATGGACAAGATACCTGCTGAAACTTGGAACAACTTACCACCCAGTTTTTTACTAGGAATCAAGTGTAAGAGGAGACCAAGCAAACGACCGATGCTATAGACAACCCCAAATACAAGCAAGTAGCCGATCCCTGCATAAAAGACCTTATCCAACTGAAAGAGTTGATCTGATGGGAAAAAGAAAGTCCCCTGACCTTCCTGCGGATTTGCATAAGGGACCAACAAATGAAATTGTTCTCCAAGCCCCTTATAAAACTGGCCAGCCACAAAAGCAGATGCCATAGCTGAAATCAGGTAATAAAGCTGTAAGAGCAGGCCTCTCCGATAGCCGATATAAAATCCCCAAGCCAAGACCAATAGAAGAAGGAGTGAAATCATAAGGAATCCTCAATCTTGCTCTGTTCTTGCTTGCAAGTCACAAGCTTGTGACGGAGTTCTTCTAACTCTTGCTCCTTATCATCAAATTCAATCTCACGGCTGAGCTGAGTTGATAAACAGTTGACCGCCAACAAAAGAGCGATTGTTTCATCATCTGCACTAGGCATTTGTTCTTTAATTGCTTGGTATTTTTCTGTCGCAACCTTGGCAATCTCCTCCATAAAAAGGTTATCATGCTCGCTTGTCAAGGTTAATGATTTTTCCCCGAATGTAAATTTGAATCGATTTAGATTTGCCATAAAATTCACCTCACGATATTATACCAAAATTCGCTAATTTTGTCAGTTTTTACAAATTTGCCTGCTTTTGTGGTACAATAGAAACTATGGCAAGTATAACACTCACACCAAGCGAAAAGGAGATTCAGGCTTTCCTTGAACACTATCAAATCAGTCTGACTCCCAGTAAGAACCCCTATATCCGCTACTTTTTGAGATTGCCTCAGGCAACGGCTTCTATCTATACTTCTGGAAAGGTCTTACTTCAGGGTGAAGGGGCTGAGAAATACGCTCGTTTCTTTGGCTATCAAGTTCTAGAGCAAACAAGCGGACAAAATTTCCCTTTGATTGGGACAGATGAGGTTGGAAATGGTTCCTACTTTGGTGGACTTGCAGTTGTGGCTTCCTTTGTCACACCGGACCAGCATGACTTCTTGCGAAAACTCGGTGTGGGGGATTCCAAGACTCTGACCGACCAAAAAATCCGTCAGATTGCTCCTATCCTCAAGGAAAAAATCCAGCACCAGGCACTGCTTCTCTCACCAAGCAAGTACAACGAGGTCATCGGAGACCGCTACAATGCGGTTTCGGTTAAGGTTGCCCTCCATAATCAGGCTATCTATCTCCTCCTTCAAAAAGGTCTTCAGCCTGAGAAAATTGTGATTGATGCCTTTACCAGTGCTAAAAATTATGACAAGTACTTGGCACAAGAGGCCAATCGTTTCAGCAATCCTATCAGCTTAGAAGAAAAGGCTGAGGGCAAATACTTGGCTGTCGCAGTTTCTTCTATCATTGCACGTGATCTCTTTCTGGAAAATCTTGAAAATCTAGGACGAGAACTGGGCTATCAGCTTCCAAGTGGAGCTGGAACGGCTTCTGATAAAGTAGCTAGCCAGATTTTGCAGACCTATGGTATGCAGGGACTCAACTTCTGCGCCAAACTGCACTTTAAAAATACTGAAAAAGCGAAAAAACGCTTAGAAAGGTAAGTTATGAATTCATTTAAAAATTTCTTAAAAGAGTGGGGATTGTTCCTCCTGATTCTGTCATTACTAGCTTTAAGCCGTATCTTTTTTTGGAGTAACGTCCGCGTAGAAGGACATTCCATGGATCCAACCCTAGCGGATGGTGAAATCCTCTTTGTTGTCAAACACCTTCCTATTGACCGTTTTGATATCGTGGTTGCCCATGAGGAAGATGGCAATAAGGACATCGTCAAACGTGTCATCGGAATGCCTGGCGACACCATCCGTTACGAAAATGATAAACTTTATATTAATGACAAAGAGACAGACGAGCCTTACCTAGCAGACTATATCAAACGCTTTAAGGACGACAAACTCCAAAGCACCTACTCAGGCAAGGGATTTGAAGGAAATAAAGGAACTTTCTTTAGAAGTATCGCTCAAAAAGCTCAAGCCTTCACAGTTGATGTCAATTACAACACCAACTTCAGCTTTACTGTTCCAGAAGGAGAATACCTTCTCCTCGGAGATGACCGCTTGGTTTCGAGCGACAGCCGCCACGTAGGTACCTTCAAAGCAAAAGATATCACAGGGGAAGCTAAATTCCGCTTCTGGCCAATCACCCGTATCGGAACATTTTAAGAAATCGAAGAGGCCGAGAATCAACAATCTCAGCCTCTTCTTCTATCATGAGAAGATGATTGTTCACTCCTAGTCTAACTAGGATAGAAACAAATTTATACTCAATGAAAATCAAAGAGCAAACTAGGAAGCTAGCCGCAGGCTGTACTTGAGTACGGCAAGGCGAAACTGACGTGGTTTGAAGAGATTTTCGAAGAGTATTAACTCTCACCTATTTATGCAAAGGAATCTTATGGAAGTTTATTTTTCAGGAACCATTGAACGGATTATTTTTGAAAATCCCAGCAATTTTTATCGCATCCTCCTCCTAGAAATCGAAGATACAGACGCAGAAGATTTTGATGATTTTGAAATCATTGTCACGGGTACCATGGCTGACGTAATTGAGGGCGAAGACTACACTTTTTGGGGGCAAATTGTCCAGCACTCCAAGTACGGGGAACAGCTGCAAATCAGCCGGTATGAACGCGCAAAACCAACTAGCAAGGGTCTGGTTAAATACTTCTCCAGTAGCCATTTCAAGGGGATTGGTCTCAAGACTGCTCAGAAAATCGTGGATACCTATGGCGACAATACCATTGACGAAATTCTGCAACACCCAGAAAAGCTAGAAGGCATTGCAGGACTCTCTGCAAAAAATCGCGAGGCTTTCGTCTCCACTCTTCGTCTCAACTATGGGACAGAAATGGTCTTGGCAAAACTAGCCAACTACGGCATCCCCAATAAACTAGCCTTTCAGATTCAAGACTTTTACAAGGAAGAAACCCTTGATGTGGTTGAAAATTATCCCTACCAACTGGTTGAGGATATCAAGGGCTTGGGATTTACCATCGCTGACCAACTAGCGGAGGAACTAGGCATCGAAAGTCAGGCTCCTGAACGCTTCCGTGCTGGTCTAGTTCACAGTCTTTTTCAGGCCTGTATGGAAACAGGGGATACCTATGTTGAAGCACGGGATTTGCTAGAGCAAACCCTTACTCTCCTTGAGTCTTCCCGTCCTGTGGAACTGGATCCCAGCCAAGTGGCTCAAGAGCTCTCCTACCTGATCGAAGAAGACAAGGTTCAGCAAATTGATACCAAAATCTTTGATAATAGCCTCTTTTTCGCGGAGGAAGGGATCCGTAGTCACTTGGTTCGTATCCTTGAAAAAGGAAAACAGAAGAGCCAGGATTTAGAAACCATTCAAAAATATATCGCTACTGTCGAGGAAGAACTGGGGATTGAGTATGATAGCATTCAAAAACAGGCGATCTGCGACGCTATCCAGAACAAGGTCTTTATTCTGACAGGTGGACCTGGTACTGGTAAGACAACTGTTATCAATGGGATCATCGCTGTTTATGCTCTTTTAGAAGGACTTGACCTCAGGAAAAAAAGCAACCTGCCCATTCTTCTTGCTGCTCCAACTGGACGAGCAGCTCGCCGCATGAATGAATTGACAGGTTTGCCTAGCGCTACTATACACCGTCATTTAGGAATGACAGGTGATGATGATACCAGTCATCTGGAAGATTATCTGGATGCCGACTTTATCATCGTGGATGAATTTTCTATGGTGGATACTTGGCTGGCCAATCAACTCTTCTCCAACATCTCTTCTAACAGTAAAATCCTTATCGTTGGTGACAGTGACCAGCTACCGTCTGTCAGTCCTGGACAGGTTCTAGCTGATCTCCTTCATATTCCCTTGATTCCTCAGACTCGCTTGGAAAAAATTTATCGGCAAAGCGAAGAATCAACCATCGTTACCCTAGCTAGTCAAATTCGACAGGGCATCTTGCCAGCTGATTTCACCCAGAAAAAAGCAGACCGTTCCTACTTTGAAATTGCTAGTGGCCATATTCCTGCTACCATTGAAAAGATCTTAGGCGCCGCCCTCAGAAGTGGTATCCCTGCTCGTGATATTCAGGTTCTGGCTCCCATGTACCGAGGGACTGCAGGGATTGATGCTATCAATCAGCTCATGCAAGACCTGCTCAATCCACCACAAAAAGACCAACTCAGTTTTGAAGCTCCCCAGTGCCACTATCGCAAGGGAGACAAGGTCATTCACTTGGTCAATGATGCTGAAATCAATGTCTTTAATGGGGATTTGGGAGCTATCACAGACCTGATTCCCGGTAAATATACCGAGTCAAAACAGGACGAAATTGTGATTGATTTTGATGGTAATGAAGTCTCTTACCCACGTAACGAATGGTACAAGATTCGCCTGGCCTATGCCATGAGTATCCATAAGTCTCAGGGAAGTGAGTTCCCGGTTGTCATCCTACCCATTACCAGTGCAAGCCGACGTATGCTGGAGCGTAATCTCATCTACACAGCCATTACACGCGCCAAAAGCAAGCTTATCTTACTAGGCGAATTACAGGCCTTCGACTATGCTACCCAGCACATCGGAACTGCCCGAAAAACCTATCTGATTGAACGTTTCAGTGATCTATTGGAAAATGTCGAAGATAATAAATCTGCTGTCTCTGAAACTGCCACATTAACTGACTCTGAACAATCCTACATCTTAACCGAAGAAAACTGGGACAGCATCCCAGCCATGATTGGGATTACAGAAGCAGACCTTAAAGAGATTTTTGGAAAATAGTATATCAGAAAACCCACCTAGGCAGGTGGGCTTTTTGTCTATTAAGATTATTTTACTGTTGCAGTGCTTGTAATCAATTCAACAGCTTTTTTGATTGTGATATCGTGTTTCAACATATCAGCTGAAAGCAAGCTTTGTACTTGAGCAACTTCCATGTTGTAGTCTGTTGCCAATTGCTCGATTTCTTTTTGGATTTCTTCTTCTGAAGCGTCAAAACCTTCAGCTTTAGCAACTGCTTCGATAACAAGGTTAGTCTTAGTACGTGACTCAGCTTCTGCTTGGTATTGGTTGTGAAGGTCTTCTTGAGTAGTTCCAGTGATTTGGAAGTACATATCAGGGTTGATACCTTGACGTTGCAAGTTTCCAAGGAATTCATTTACTGAACGGTGAACTTCTTCGTGGATCATTTCTTCTGGAAGTTCTACGATTTCAGCATTTTCTACAGCTTTATCAATTGCTGCACCTTCAACTGCATCTTTGTATGCTTCTTCTTTAGCAGTAGCCAATTCCTTGCGGTATTTTTCTTTCAATTCAGCAAGTGTTTCAACTTCTTCGTCGATGTCTTTTGCAAGCTCATCGTCAAGAGCTGGAACTTCTTTAGCTTTTACTTCGTGGATAGTTGTTACGAATTTAGCTTCTTTACCTGCAAGGTCTTCTGCTTGGTAGTCTTCTGGGAATGTTACGATAACATCAACAGTTTCGCCAGCTGAGTGACCAACCAATTGGTCTTCGAAACCAGGGATGAATTGACCTGAACCAAGTCCAAGTGAGAAGTTTTCACCTTTTCCACCGTCAAATTCAACACCGTCGATAGAACCAACAAAGTCGATGACAACAGTGTCGCCGTTTTCAGCAGCAGCTTCTTTGATAACCAATTCAGCCAAGTTGTTGCGTTCGCGTTCGATACGCTCTTCAACGTCAGCATCAGTTACTTCTTTTTCTAGATCAACTGATACTTCAAGGTTTTTGTAGTCACCCAATTTTACTTCAGGTTTTGTAACGACTTCAGCAGTGATAACCCAGTCTTGACCTTTTTCCATTGAAGTTACGTCAATTTTTGGTTGAGCAACCACTTCAAGACCAGCTTCTTTTACAGCTACTTCATAAGCGTTTGGTAAAAGAGCATTCATAACGTCTTGGTAAAGTGACTCTTCACCAAATTTTTTGTCGAAGATAGGACGTGGAAGGTGACCTTTACGGAAACCTGGAACATTAAGAGATTTCTTCACTGAGTTGAAGACACGGTCCAATTCTGGTTTGATTTGGTCTTGAGAGATAGTGAAAGTCAAGACACCACGGTTTGTTTCTTTGTTTTCAAATGATACAGACATTCTGTCATTTCTCCTTAAAATTTTTTAAATACAGTCTATTATAACATAAACGAGCGACTTTTTTCAAGTAATGAATGCGCTTTTCAATGATAGGGGGAGGTACTTACTCGCTTCTTTGATACTAAGTTCAGCCATTCTTTCCTTGTTTTTCTCAATGAAAGTTTCTACCCAAGCTGGATTCGTTTTGGAGTAGTCTCGCAGAGCCCATCCAACGGCTTTATTGATAAAGAATTCTGTTTGATTCAAATTATGAAGCAGAATCTTTTCCATTAATTGAACATTGGTCTTCTCTTTTCTTAACAACTGGTGGTCAATAGCGACTCGTCTCAGCCAGATATTGTCTGACAAGCTCCATTGGAGGATTATTTTTTCCAGTTCCGGCTTATTGTATACCAAACTCCCTACTACGCGATCTAGGATATCCACCGTATCCCACCAAGACTTGGTAACAATCAACTGCTCTAGCTTAGTCAAATCGCTGTCCTTTAGATAAGACTGCATGGCTTTCAAATAATTGGCAGCCACATACTGGTATTCTCTAGACTCTTTTTCCCAGCAAGTATCTACAAAATCCCAATCGATAATCTTTGTTTTTTTCGCTTCTGGAAAGTATTTTTTATAGAGTGCATTTCTTTCAGGCGCTGCAATACCTAGGAAGGAAAATTGATGGCGCATATAGGCCTCCATGGGCCCCGCTTTTTTAGGATCTTTTGCTGCTTCTAGCTCCTCAAGTAAATCTGTTAGACTCATCTAAAACTCCTCATGCCCCACCAAGTGGTGCTGAAAGGCATAGACTGCCGCCTGGGTGCGGTCGCTAACCTCAAGTTTGGCAAGAATGTTAGACACATGGGTTTTGACCGTCTTGAGAGAGATAAAAAGTTCATCAGCTATGCGCTGATTTTCGTAGCCCTTGGCGATGAGTTGGAGAACATCTCGCTCACGCGCAGTCAAGTCCTCATGTAGTTCTATATGATTGCGGTGGTATTCGACCTTCTTGCTGACCTCTTGCTCAATAGCCAGCTCCCCAGCCGCTACCTTGCGGACAGCATGGAGCAATTCATCTGCACTAGAAGTCTTGAGCATATAACCCCTAGCACCTGCATTCAAGACGGGCATGATTTTTTCATTGTCCAAGTAAGATGTGACAATTAATATCTTGGCTTCAGGCCATTCTTTGAGGATGGCCAAGGTCGCATCAATCCCATTCATCTCAGGCATAACAATATCCATGACAATAACATCTGGACGTAATTCCAAGGCCAAGTCAATACCTTGAGACCCATTTGCCGCCTCGCCCACAACTTCTACATCGTCTTGGAGGTCAAAGTAGCTTTTCAAGCCCAATCGGACCATTTCATGATCGTCCACTAGTAAAATTTTCATACTTACTCCTTTATCATTCCTTATCGAGCAAGGGAATACGGATATCAACTGCCAGCCCTTGCTTGGGAGCTGTTAATAACTGAACCGTCCCTGCCATATCTTCGACCCGTTCCTTGATATTTCGCAGTCCATAACTCAAGTCATCTAAACTCCCCAACTGGAAACCAATCCCATTGTCCACCACCTTCAGCTGCAATTCAACATCTGTCTGATAGAGGTAGACATCTAGACAAGATGCCTGGGCATGGCGAAGGGTATTGCTGATCAACTCCTGCAAAATGCGGAAGATATGTTCTTCAATCTTCTTAGGCAATTTAGACACATTTTGCTTGAGGCTTACCTTGAGATCACTCTTGTCCTCAAGCTCTTTTAAGAGGATTTGAATCCCCTCAACCAAACTCTTTTCTTCCAACTCTACAGGTCGCAAATGTAGGAGCAAGACCCGCAAATCTTTCTGGGCTGTTTCTAGGATGGCTGCAACACTTTGCAACTGGGTCTGCATCTTTTCTCTATCCAGCTTCAAAGCCTGCTGACTGACACCTGATAAAATCATATGGGCCGCAAACAACTCCTGACTAACTGTATCGTGCAGGTCGCGTGCTATCCGCTTCCGTTCTTTCTCGATGATTGCTTCTTCCTTAACTAGGCTTTGATTTTCAGCCTTTTGAACAGCTTCTGTCAAGAGGTTGAGCTTGCCAGACAAGGACTTGAAGCTGACATCCAAGTCTGGATCTGCAAAGGCAACCACCTCTTTTCCTGCTAGTAGTCGCTTGAGATTGACCTGCATTTTTCTTAGAGAAAGTTCTTCCACACCTCGCCAAAACAGGGCTAAAAGACAGGTCATGGACAAGCTGAACGCCAACAACAAAAAGACAAATTTTTCTGTTTTTTCAACATCATGCAAGAAAATTGACCAGTCAAAATCAAGGATTTCCAACAAACTGTGGGAGAGAAATAAGACAAAGAGTAAGGAGGTAATGGCAATGATTACATAAACTTGTTTTTTCATCCTCTGACCACCTCCACATCGCCAATCATAGTGGTCAAGAGAATCTTGACACTCTTATTACTCTTGAGATAATCTCTCGTTTCTTGATGATAGTGTTCATTGCGGAGAGAACGCTTGGGCTGATTGAAAAAAGTCAAATCCCCATAGAGACAGTTAACACTAAGATTGACTTCCACATCCACAGGCACAATGATTTTGGTCGTTCCTATAATCTTTCTAAGGATAATAACATTATCATGATTGGTTAGAATCACCCTCTCCAGATGAATGGTGTCCTTGCCCATAAGACGAAAGAGATTAATATCATCAAACTGACAAGTCTGGTAACTTGAAAAATGATGGAGATTACCAAACCAACGATTTTTCTCCTTCTTAACCGTCACCACCTCTTCAAAAACCAAATTAGTCTGCTCTTTTTCCTGATTCATCATCGGATAAAGAAGAAAGAGACTGTATATAACCGCAACAAAAATAGCTAGAATCACAAAGGGATTGAGCATGACGATGAAAAAGAAGAGAATAGTTGCCACTACCAACAGAAGGTTATTTCCCTCTTTACCAGTGTAATAGCGAATCAAAAGCAAAAAGAGGAATAGTATCAGCAGAAAACGAGAAAAATGCTCTGAAACCATCAAAATCAGAGCTCCCGTCAAAAGGCAGGCTTCGATAAATAAAAAGATTTTAAATTTTCTCATAGGTGCATCCTCTCCCTTCTATTTTATCACAATTTAAAAAAGTCACCTCGGTCTGAAGATGGAAAAAAGGCGGTGGTTACGCCTTTTTCATCTGATCTTTTGCTTCTTTTAATTTTCCATAAAGAAGATAGTCTACGTTTTGCAGGTCTGCTATGGTAGCACAATTAAGAGCACACATGATCAAGCGTAGATCTGCTTTCCAACCTTGGACAATGCCAATCACTTCTTCAACTGTATAGCTTTCAACCAATTCCAGAACTGTTCGAGACAGTCCCACAGCCTTGGCACCAAAAACCAAGCACTTAATCATATCAAGCGGATTGCGAACACCTCCACTGACCAAGAGTTCGACCTTGTCTTTCCATTCTTGGGCATTGAGAAGGGCCTGCATAGTGGACTGGCCCCATTGATTGAGGTAGTCACGCTGGCCACTGCGACGGTTTTCGATATAGGCAAAGCTGGTGCCACCACGACCTGATAGGTCCACTGTACGAACGCCCAGTTCATAGGCTCTTTCGATGGTCTTTACATCCATCCCAAAGCCTACTTCCTTTAAAACGATAGGAACAGGAATTTGCTTGCTATAGTCTGCCAGATGCGATTGCCAGCTTCTGAACGTTCTTTCTCCCTCGGGCATAAGTAATTCCTGCATGACATTGACATGCACTTGTAGGAGAAGAGGATTCATCGCTTCTACAGTCTGAAGTCCTAACTCAACAGGCTTGTCCAATCCAATATTGGTTCCAAGAAGGAGATTTGGATGATCAGACTTGACAGAAAAAGAGGCATCTGCTGGATCTTTGAGGGCTGCACTATAAGAACCCGTTACAAATAAAATACCACTGGCTTCCGCCACCTGAGCCAACTTTTGATTGATTTCTCTTCCCTTATCGCTTCCACCCGTCATAGCATTGATATAAAAAGGAAAGTCCCACTTTCGACCAGCAAACTCTGTCGACAGATCGATTTCATCCAGGTCGTAAAGAGGCAAGGAAGAATGAATCAACTCCACCTCATCAAAGCTGTTATAGAAACTTTTCTGCTCAAGGGCATAGCGGATATGCTCGTCCTTACGATTTGTCGTCATGTCCTATCCTTTCTTGGTATAAGAGCTCAATCCCCAGATCGGCCCAACGATTTTTTAAGGTTTCAGTTGATTGCTCATCAAAACTCAAGGCAATCCCACAGTCACCACCACCCGCACCGCTACTCTTGGCAACAGCCTGCAAATCTTGGCTAGCTGTCTTCAACTGTCTCAGCGAAGGTGTGTAAATATCTGGGCTCAAGCCTTCTAAAAGCTGACTGACTGTTTCCAGCTGCTCGATAATTTTTTCTGCTTTTCCTTGTTCTAAAGCTTCTACCAAAGCAGTCACCGTTGCTTTTGAGGAAGTTAAAAAATTCTGATTGATGTTTCGCTTGATTTGCTGAACCATTTGACTCGATACAGCCACTTGCTTGGTCCATCCCACTAGGAAATCACATTCTAGAGCTGGTTGCACTTGTGAGATAGAAAAGCCCCAATCACGCTCCAAAACTGTCGCCAAGTTTTCTTCTTCCAACCACGCAGCTATCTTCTTTCGATCAAAAGACTGGTAGAGAACCAAATCCTCTGCAACGATACAGGCAAGGTCTCCCATAGAGCCATTGTCTCCTCGCTTGAGTAAGACCGCGCTAGCCAGCTTGAATAAGAGATCCTGATCAATTGAAAGATGATACAGAGCCAGCAGAGCCTTGATCACCAAGACAACGACACTACCACTAGAGCCTAGACCAAACTTTTTCCCTTCTCGTTCCATTTTCCCTCGGATTTCCAAGGAAAAAGGTCGCAAGGTCTGCCCACGATCAGCGAGGAAATCATTCATCAAAGCAATTGTTTCTTGAATCAAACTGTAGGCAGGATTTGGCGTCAAATCCGCTGCAAAATCAAACAGATCTGAATAGATACGGTAGCTATCAGAAAAGGCAATCTCTCCTTTCATATAGATAGGTATCGCCTTTATCAAGGCCAACTGTCCTGGCTCTAAAATAGCATACTCACCCGCCCAATAGAGTTTTCCGCAAGTTTTAACAGCAATCATCTTGACTCAAATCCTTTGTTTTTGACACAATCAAGCGATAACGTTGACCTAAGAGTTCTGAGAGGTGTTCCAAGTCTTTCTCCTGACAGAGGACCTTGACATTGGGACCCGCATCCATGGTAAAGTAGCAGGCTTCCCCTTGCTCACGAAGCTGACGGACAAAGTCCATGGTCTCATAAGTCGCATCCGTCAGATAAGAAAAGGCTGGTGATGCTGTTTTTGTCGTAGCATGCATAGCGAGGGCATTTTTCTCAGTCAATTCCCCAACCTTGGCAAAGTTATTCTCTTTGAGATAAAGCAGCATATCCTGATAGTCCTTCTCAGACTGACGCACCCAGTCATCAAAAGTCGTCGAAGTTTCCACACAAAGTTTCATCCCATCACGGCTAGAGATTGGTTTTTTCTTGTCTTCTAGCACCAACATAATCATAGCTAGTTTCAAGTCTGTCTCGACAGGGTAAATTTCCCCGCTATCCTTGTCCCAGGCACCTAATGGTCCATAAAAACTCCGAGAGGAAGATCCTGAGGCAAACTTCGCTTCCTGCGCTAACTGACTTCTATCCAATCCAAGCTTGAAATAAGCATTGCAAGCCTTGACCAAGGCAGACAAACCACTAGAACTTGATGACAAGCCCGCTGCGGTAGGCATATTATTTTTAGTATCAATTCGAACAAAGCCTTCTCCAACTGGACGGTAGCGGTCAATAATCTTGCTCATCTTAGCATGCTCTGCCTCATTTTGTAGCTGACCATTGATATAAAAGGCATCAGCTGTCGCATCCGTCGGTAGAGATGACAAAGTCGTCTCCGTGTACATATTTTCCAAAGTCAGAGAAATACTGCTAGTAGCAGGCACCATCTCTTTTTCTTTTTTCTTTCCCCAATATTTGATAATAGCAATATTTGCGTAGGAACGTACTGTTACAGGCTCTCTATCCATGTCTGAACAGCTCCTTTCTCTTCTAATCTTTCTGCTAGTTCTTGAGCGTGTGGCAAATTGGGTGCCAAGGCTATGATACAGCCTCCAAGCCCACCACCGCTCATCTTGGCACCCAGAGCTCCATGTTTAAGAGCCGTTTCAACCAAAGAATCTGCCTCAGGACTACTAACACCAATTTCTTTTAAATGCAAATGCGCTTGACTAAGGATTTGTCCCAGCCCTTCAGCATCTTTTCGTGAAATCGCTTCTTCTGCCTGCCGAGTCAATTCTCCCAAGGCATGCAAAAACGGTAAGGCATCCTTGCCCTTGCTTTGAACCACTTGGATGGCTTCACGAGTATGACCATAAACACCCGTATCGGCAATCACCAAATAGGCGGATAAATCCATCTCAAGCTCTGTAAATCCTACGTTCTTAATAAAGCGAATAGGCTGGTCACTGAGACAGGTCTTAGCATCCAAACCACTAGGATTCATATGGGCAATCATCTCAGCTCGATTGACCAAGATTTCTAGTACATCATGAGGCAGTTCTGCCTGATAATAGTCAAATACCGCACGAATGGCCGCTATGCTGATAGCCGCTGACGAACCCATTCCCCGTTTTTCAGGGATAGCCGAGTCAATCTCACAGCGAATGCAGGATTCTTTGATATCCAAATACTCCAGTGAAGCATACACCGCCATGGACAAGGTATCCTCTTCATAGAGACGCCAAGGACTCGCTGCAGGAACTACCTTACAAGTCACCTCCACCTCCAAAAGAGGCAGGGAAATAGCCGGATAACCGTAAACGACTGCATGCTCCCCAATTAAAATTATCTTACTATGTGCCTGACCGACACCAACCTTTTTTGTCATGTTATCCTTTTACTAGACGGAAAGACCGTCTTATTTTTCACACAAGTATTGATTCTTTCCTATCTATTTTATTATATTTTCATAAAAAAAGCGATTGTTTCCATTCACAATCGCTTTTTTAATTATTGAACCCATTCGCCATTATAGTTGACAGAATAGCCATCTACAGTGGTATTCACTGCCAAGGCACCTGAGCTATAAGCGTAGTACCATTTACTACCGACCTGGAACCAGCCTGTTGCCATAGCTCCTGATGAACGGAGATAGTACCACTTGTTACCAAGGTTTTGCCAACCAATTTTCAGATCACCATTTGACTGGTCTAAATAATACCAAGTTGAGCCTTCTTGATACCAGCCAGTTGCCATTGCACCTGATGAACGGAAGTAGTACCACTTATTGCCAAGTTGTTTCCAACCAGTTTGCATTGTAGCTGTTATTGGATCTAGATAGTACCAAGTTGAGTTATCATTTGTCCAACCACGCACTAGCTCCCCAACCGTTAAACTGTCGATACGAGCATCGAAGCCACTATCCTTCTGTAAATAATACCAATGCCCCTCGTCATAAATCCAACCAGTTTTTAAAGTGTGATAGCTACGCTGATCTTCAAAATAATAAACACGTTTTTCGTCTGGGGTCTCATATTGTTCCCCATGATGTTTGTTGGTGTTTGTAGCAGTTTTTGCCTCTAAAACTTGCTTGCCAACAAATTCTTGAAGAACCCCATCTTGGTTAAAGTAGTACCATTGTGGCATTGGCATAGATTCTAATCTTAAACCATTTGGGTAAGGACCAATTGTACTACCTTTAGATGGAAACGGGATATATTGCCAGCCGACAACCATTTCTCCTGATACATGATCAAAATAATAGGTCTTGCCATCAATCACTCGCCAAGCCTTTTCTTTGATCTCACCCTTCTTGTAGTAGGTTCTACCATTTTCTTGGACAAATTTCCAACCTTCTAAATCAGCATCATCCGCCAATACTGCACTTGTTGCTAACAAACCGAAGAAAAAGACTGCTAATGCAATTTGCATCAATTTTTTTATTATTTTCATTAGACCTATCCTCCATAGCTGATTGTAGCAAATGCAAAATCGTATGTCAATATATAAAAAAACTCATATAAAAAGCAGTTACATAACTGCAACTGCTTTTCTATTCTTGCATGGTGTAACCGACACCACGCACGGTTTTAATGTAGCTTTTCTGACCTTTTACATCCAGCTTGCTACGTAGATAACGGATATAGACATCCACGATATTGGTTTCGGTCGCACTTTCATACTTCCAGACACTTTCCAACAACTGCTCACGAGTCAGAACTTTCTTGCTTCCCATAAGAGTAGCCAAGAGGTCATACTCACGACGAGTCAGAGCAATCATCTCCTCGCCACGATAAACGGTATGATGCTCCACATCCATACGCAGATTGCGGTAAGACGTTGGAACCTTCATCTGACTACAGTGTTGGTCGATAAAGTCCCGACCTCGGAAAATCGCTGAAATACGAGCTACCAGATTATCAATGATTACTGGCTTATAGATGTAAGAAACGGCAAAGCGTTGGATTGTCTCAAGCTGGTCTTGCAATTCTTCACGATGGTCCAAGACCATAATAACTGAAGCTGGCTTAGTCCGACTCAGCTTGTCTGCAAAATCCTGGGCTGTCATATCCCCCAGACGAGCATTCAATAAAATCAAGTCATAGTCTGTCTGAAGAGCCATGGAGAGGGCTTTTTGCCCCTCCTCAACCTGATCAACTCGGTATTGCTCTTTTTGGAGTTCCAAACTTAAAAAATGAGCTAGATTTCTTTCTTTCTCAAGTAATAAAATCCGTTTCCCCATGGCAGACCTACTTATTTTTCGTCATACCAAGAGTAGTGGAATGTTCCTTCTTTGTCTTTACGTTGGTAAGTGTGGGCACCAAAGTAGTCACGTTGCGCTTGGATCAAGTTAGCAGGAAGGTCTGCTGAACGGTAGCTATCAAAGTAAGTAATAGCTGCTGAGAAGGTTGGTACTGGTACACCAGCTTGAACAGCAAGAGCTACGATATCGCGCACTGCTTGTTGGTACTTAGCAGTAACATCCAAGAAGTACTCATCCAAAAGAAGGTTAGCAAGATCTGCATCACGGTTGTAAGCATCTGTAATCTTTTGCAAGAAACGAGAACGGATGATACAGCCATCACGCCAGATAGATGCGATGTCTGCAAATGGCAAGTTCCAGTTGTTTTCTTTAGAAGCTACACGCAATTGAGCAAAACCTTGTGCGTATGAAATGATTTTTGAGAAGTAAAGGGCTTGACGGATTTTTTCAATCAACTCAGCCTTGTCTCCTTCAAATTTGAAGGCAGCTGGTTTTGGAAGAACCTTGCTAGCATGCACACGTTCTTCTTTATAAGTTGAAATGTAACGTGCAAATACTGACTCAGTGATGAGTGACAATGGCACACCAAGGTCAAGTGATGATTGGCTAGTCCATTTACCAGTTCCCTTGTTACCTGCAGCGTCAAGGATGTAGTCTACGATTGGTCCGTCTTGGCCTTCATCGTCTTTACGGCTCAAGATATCAGCTGTGATTTCAATCAAGTAGCTGTCCAATTCACCCTTGTTCCACTCAGTAAAGATTTCAGCCATGTCTTCTGCAGAAAGGCCAAGCAAGTGTTGCATCAAGTCATAGCTTTCTGCGATCAATTGCATATCCCCATACTCAATACCGTTGTGGACCATTTTTACATAGTGACCAGCTCCATCAGGACCGATGTAAGTCACACATGGTTTGCCATCTTCTGGTGCTTTAGCTGAGATTTCTTCGAGAACATCTGCAACCAATTCGTAGGCTTCTTTTTGTCCACCAGGCATGATAGAAGGACCTTCAAGGGCACCTTTTTCACCACCAGAAACCCCAGTACCGATAAAGTTGATACCTGAGTTTGCCAATTCTTCATTACGACGGATAGTATCTTTGTAGAAAGTGTTTCCTCCGTCGATCAAGATGTCACCCTTATCAAGGTGTGGAAGAAGGGCTTGGATAGTAGCATCTGTACCAGGTCCAGCTTGAACCATCAGCATGATACGACGAGGTTTTTCGATTGAGTTTACAAAACTTTCAACGTCATAGCTTGGTACAAAGTTCTTTTCAGGATGGCAAGCAATTACATCTTCAGTTTTTTCTTTACTACGGTTGTAGATAGCAACTGTGTAACCACGAGATTCAATATTAAGTGCAAGGTTACGACCCATTACGGCCATACCAACAACACCAAAGTTAGCTTTTGTCATTTGACACTCCTCTTGTTTAATTTGTTTTATTTTATCATTTTTACTTTTGAAAAGAAAGAATTTTGTAACGACTGCTTAGTAGTCCAAGTCATCCGCATGTCCAGAACCATTTCCAACAAAGTATCCTGTCTTACAGTTAAGGGTAAAGAGATAGGTTCCATCTGGCTTGTAGAGGTTGTAATAACCATTACCATTAACGATATTGACACGTTCAAGGATGTATTGGTTACCAGTGATATAACCACGTGAACGTGAAGTCGCTAGAATTTGTTCTAAGACACCATCCGCGAAATCCCAGGCAGAATTATTGCTATCATCAATAGCAGACTGGTTATAAGAAACACGACTCGCACTTCTTTGAACAGCAACTCCTGCACTTGATACACCCATATTGACTTCACTGCGGGTACTTCTCGTTTCAGTTGATGCAGTATTTGAACTACTTGGGCTTGTCTCACTAGCAGTATTTTCGCTTGCTTGACTAGAGCTTGATCTGCTAGTTTCACTTGAACTTGAGCTTGAAGCACTTGTTTGCTGGCTCTTACCAAGACTGATAGCCTTATCTAGAACTTTATCAAGCTCCGTATTTCCAGTTTTAATATCTGTAAATTTAGCATCTGATTTAGCTTTAGCGTTAGTATCCAAGACACCATCCACAATAGCTGGTTTTTCAAATTGTGCATTGACATCTTGAATGGCCTTAATTTGCGTTGCTAGACTATCATACTTCGATTTGGCAAGGGTATGTTCGCGACTACCTTCTAGCTTATCAAGCAAGGTTTTCAGTTGGCTCAGTTTATCAAACTGGCTATTCTTCAGAGCCGTTTTGTTGCTATCTGTATAGAAGGCATCGTATAAATTATTAAATTCTTCCACTTCTGACTGCGTGTTTGTGGTTGATTGAGAAGTCTGAATTTCCTTGGTCGAACGAGCCACTTGACGATAAATATAATAACCTGTTCCAAGGATAAGGACCGCTAAGGCTGCTAGAATCCCATAAACCACCCATTTCTTCTTTCTTTTTCCATCTTCACTATCCGTAGTTCGAGAACGTGTGAGAGCCTCTTCCGCTCCAACTAATGGTATCTCTTCCGTCTCAAATTCTTCGACAAGAGGAGCTTCTGAAACTCGTGTTAATTCTAAATCATCAAACTGACTCAATTCATCTTCAGGAGCTGGAGAAGTTACGCCTGTTCCCTCACGAAGCTCTTGAAGCAGATTATCCAGAGTCTGAGTCTCCTCTACCTCTTCTTTTTCAACTAATTCATCTTTGCTAAACTGACGCGTTTCAAACTTATCTGCCTCAATTTCATCTTTATGTTGCTTCACATACTTGTCTAAGATAGAATCTCCAGGTAATACCCCTGCTTCCACCTCTTCATTTTTACGCATGGCTTCTCCAACTGTTAGCTCTTTAGCATCATCAAAATCAAATTGCGCTTCTTGATGTTCTGCTTTATGACGATTTCGTCTTTTCTTACTCATGAGTTTTTCCTTTCTACTTTACTTCCTGACGTTTTACACGCTGACCAAAATATTGATACAAATCCACTTTCAAGGTTCCATTGTACAACTTACGTTTCTTATCCGCCTGACTACCGTACTTGGTCTCAAAGGCTTCATCACTGGTTAAGATAAACTTGCTCCACGTTTTCAGCGGTGCAAATACTTGACCCATTTCAGCATAAAGCTTGGTAACTCCTGCATCATCTGACAAGCGTTCACCATAAGGTGGGTTAGAGATAATCACTCCATTTATTTTATCAGAACGCAAATCCTGCACGCGCATCTGCTTAAAGGTAATATCTCCTGCAACTCCTGCTGCCTGAGCATTGGCCTTAGCAATTTCCACCATACGTGCATCGATATCACATCCCATAATATCCAGTTCCAGCTCACGATCCACTTTCTTAGCCGCCTCTGTGCGCACTTCTTGGATCAAGCGATCGCTAATCCAGTTCCACTCCTCAAAGGCAAAGGAACGACGAAGACCAGGAGCCATCTTTCTAGCAATCATAACTGCCTCTATACAGAAAGTTCCTGAACCACAGGTCGGATCAATCAAGGGCTTGTCTGGATACCAGTTAGAGAGTTGCAAAATGGCTGCCGCCATATTTTCCTTGATAGGGGCACCACCTTTTTCCGTACGATAGCCACGTTTAAAGAGACTGGAGCCTGTCGTATCAATCATGACAGTTGCTATGTCTTTCAGAATAGAAACCTCAATCTTAAACTCTGGACCATTCTCCATCAGAGGAACACCTTCTGGGCGGGCGTAGTGTTTCTGCAATTTCTTGACAACGGCCTTCTTTGAAATAGCCTGAACACTGGGTTCATTGTGTAGTTTAGATTTAACACATTTGGCTTTCGAAATCGGAAAACGAGCTCCAAGTGGTAAATAATTTTCCCAATCTAGAGCGAAAACTCCCTGAAACAGCTCTTCAAAAGTCTTAGCTGGGAAAGTTCCTACGATAATCTTGATACGGTCTGCCGCTCGAAGCCAGAGGTTGGTTTCGATGATGGCTTTCGCATCTCCTTGAAAACGAACACGGCCGTTTTCAACCTGACAATCGTAGCCCAACTCTCGCACTTCTCGTCCAACAACAGCTTCAAGACCTGCTGCAGCAGTAGCGATTAAATTAAATTCTTTTTTCATTTTCAGTCTTATAAGACCTTTCTATATGTCCACTTTAAAAAATGAGGTTGAGAAAGTTTTCTCAGCCCCAACCTATATGCAATTTTCTATAAGCCATGTTTTGTTCCAGAAGTGACTAGGACCACTTCCTTCGATAATCATCTGTCTACCACTAACAACTTACAGCTGATAGCAGTCAGAGTACTACGTTCGTTTCCGTGTACTCCATGCCCCGACCGAAATTTGGGTTGCTAGCTTGAGGGGTTTACCGCGTTCCACTCTCTCTGTTTCCAGAAAGACTCCGTCACTGTGGCACTTTCAAGCCTACTCTGACCTATCCAAGGACTTAGCCATTTCGACTGCCGTAACGATTTCTCGTCCCTAGGCTTATGGTTTCGCCTAGCACAAACACTACAGGCATCACAGCCTGTGCTAGCATGGACTTTCCTCATGAAAAGAAATTCTCCTCACGCGATTATCCAAAAATTGCACTTTTCAAATAAGCTCTTATAAATCAGAGTTATCCAAAATTTGTTTACCAAATACTTCTTTCTCAAGACGATTTAGACGTTTTAAAATATCAAAATTCGTCATAGAAGTTGTTGCTGTCATTTCAAGTGGTTCTGCTTGAACCGGTGCAGATTCAGGTTTGCGAGACAATTCTTCCTTCAACTCTGCAATTTCTTGACGGAGAGACTTGACTAAGGCAGCATAAGTTTCATAGTCCTTGATGACATCGTCCAAAAATTCATCAACTTCAACCTTACTATACCCACGGACTTCACGTCCAAACTCTTGCTCGAAAATATCTTTCGCTGAAAAAATAATACCTGCCATCTCTCTCTCCATTCTCGGTTTCTAATAGTATTATTATATAAAAAAAGGCAAACAAAAATCAAGGTCAAAGGCTTACTTTTCAGAAAAATTTTCTACTAGCTCATTTAAGTCTTCAAACGTTAACCTTTTTATGCGATAACCTTCCTGATTTTTCATCAAATTGTCTATAAATTTTAATTTGGTCTCATTTTCTGAATCATAGAAAAAATAAGCTAAATCAGTGTTTTCCAGCAAAAATCGTTGGTAGTCTCGTAGTTGCCCCATATGTTCATATTTAGGATAGGCATATTTGACAAAATCTACCTGCTTAAATTGGCTAAGTTTAAGCTGATTCGCTTCATTCCAATTTTCCCCGTGCGTTTCAAAATCAAAAATGGTTGCTAGGTTGAAATCATATTCTTCTTTCATTTCATTTGCGACATCAAGCACCCAAGATTCAAATCCCAAGTTCCCTGTAAAGACCAGCCATTTAATCCCTTCTTCTGCTAAACATTCTAAATCACGACGAATAGCTTTCTTTATCACTTTCAACCTGATATCTTTTTCATTAAACAAACCCAAGTCAAAATTAGAATATCCCATAATTAAAGCTGTAGTCATTTTTACACCTTTCTTTCTATTTTTATGGTATAATAGAGTGATGTTATTGTACCAATAAGGAGAAATATGGTCAACTATCCTCATAAAATTTCATCGAAAAAAAGCCAAACATCCATTTCTCAACCAAAAAATTTCGCAAATCGAGGAATGACTTTTGAAAAGATGATTAACGCTACCAACGACTACTATCTAACGCATGGCATGGCAGTTATCCATAAAAAGCCAACGCCTGTTCAGATCGTTCGAGTAGACTATCCTCAACGTAGTCGGGCCAAAATTGTAGAAGCCTATTTTAGACAAGCTTCCACAACAGATTACTCTGGCGTGTATAGAGGATATTACATTGACTTTGAAGCTAAAGAAACGCGACAAAAGAATGCTATCCCAATGAAGAACTTCCATCTTCACCAGATTCAACATATGGAACAAGTTCTAGAACAGCAGGGCATTTGCTTCGTACTGCTTCATTTTTCTTCTCAACAAGAAACTTATTTGTTGCCGGCACTTGATTTAATTCGCTTTTATCATCAAGATAAGGGGCAGAAATCAATGCCACTTGGATATATTCAAGAATATGGATATTTGGTTGAGCAAGGAGCTTTCCCTCAAATTCCCTATCTCGATATTATCAAAGAACATTTACTAGGTGGTAAAACAAGATGAATAAACAAACTATTCTGCGGTTCTTAAAGTATATTGGAATTACATTCCTCACCTTATTTATCGCACTATTTCTATTAGGTGGAGGTCTTTTCCTCTACTTTGTTAGCAAGGCCCCAGCCTTATCTGAAAGTAAATTAGTTGCGACAACCTCTAGCAAGATTTATGACAATAAAAACGAACTGATTGCTGACCTTGGATCTGAACGTCGCGTAAATGCTCAAGCCAATGAAATTCCTACTGATCTAGTCAAAGCTATCGTGTCCATAGAAGACCACCGTTTCTTTGATCATAGAGGTGTCGATACCATTCGTATCATGGGGGCAGCATTGCGAAATCTCCAAGGAAGAGGGGGGCTCCAAGGGGCTTCAACCTTAACCCAGCAATTAATTAAATTAACTTATTTCTCTACATCAACTGCTGACCAAACCATATCACGTAAAGCACAGGAGGCTTGGCTAGCCGTTCAATTAGAACAAAAAGCAACCAAACAAGAAATCCTGACCTACTACATCAACAAAGTCTACATGTCTAACGGGAACTATGGAATGCAAACCGCAGCCGAAAATTACTATGGAAAAGACTTGAAGGATTTAAGCCTGCCACAGTTAGCACTCTTAGCTGGAATGCCTCAAGCACCAAATCAATATGATCCATATTCCCACCCAGAAGCTGCTCTAGAGCGTCGTAACTTGGTACTTTCAGAAATGAAGGGACAGAAATATATCAGTGCAGGAGATTACGAAAAAGCTATTAATACGCCTATCACTGACGGTCTTCAGAGCTTGAAGTCAGCCAATAGTTACCCAGCCTATATGGACAACTACCTCAAAGAAGTAATCGACCAAGTCGAACAAGAAACGGGCTACAACCTTCTTACCACAGGTATGGAAGTCTATACTAATGTCGACAAAAATGTTCAACAGAGACTTTGGGATGTTTACAATACAGATGAGTACGTTGCTTATCCAGATGATGAACTTCAAGTAGCATCCACTATAGTGGATGTAACAAATGGTAAAGTCATTGCTCAGCTAGGTGCCCGTCACCAATCAAGTAATGTATCTTTCGGAATCAACCAAGCCGTTGAAACCAACCGTGACTGGGGTTCTACTATGAAACCAATCACTGACTATGCTCCCGCTTTAGAATATGGAGTCTATGACTCTACTGCATCTATTGTACATGATGTCCCTTATAACTATCCTGGTACTGACACTCCAGTCTACAACTGGGATCATGGCTACTTTGGAAACATTACTGTTCAATATGCTCTTCAACAATCACGAAATGTCACAGCCGTTGAGACTTTGAATAAGGTCGGTCTAGATAAGGCTAAAACCTTCCTAAATGGCTTAGGTATTGATTACCCAAGCATACACTATGCTAACGCTATTTCAAGTAATACAACAGAATCTAACAAACAGTACGGTGCAAGTAGTGAAAAAATGGCTGCTGCTTATGCCGCCTTTGCTAATGGTGGTATTTACCACAAACCAATGTATATCAATAAAATCGTCTTTAGTGACGGTAGTGAAAAAGAATTTTCTGATGCCGGCACACGAGCTATGAAAGAAACTACTGCCTATATGATGACTGAAATGATGAAAACAGTCCTAGTATACGGTACCGGACGTGGTGCTTACCTACCATGGCTTCCACAAGCAGGTAAGACAGGTACTTCTAACTATACTGACGACGAAATTGAAAAGTATATCAAGAACACTGGCTACGTAGCTCCAGATGAAATGTTTGTAGGTTATACTCGTAAGTATTCTATGGCTGTATGGACTGGTTACTCAAATCGTTTAACTCCAATCATTGGAGATGGTTTCCTAGTTGCTGCTAAGGTTTATCGCTCAATGATATCCTATCTATCAGAAGATGACCATCCTGGAGACTGGACAATGCCAGATGGCTTGTATCGAAATGGAGAATTCGTCTTCCAAAACAACGCGAAGAACACCTGGAATAATTCATCTACACAACAAACGCAAACAGTAGAAACTCCAAGCACAACCGCTGAAAGTTCAACTACACAGGCAAGTACGACGGTTGGTCAACAACCAAATAATGCTCCAGCAACTGACCCTAATCAAGGACAAGCTGGTCAGGCTGTTCAGCCAACGCAACCAGTACAACCAGCACCACAAAATCCACAAGTTCAACAACCACAACAGTGAGATGAAAGAAAATCCTGAGAATAAAAACTCAGGATTTTTCTTCAACAAAATAGGACCTATCATATCTAAAAGCGAAGATCTACACCAATTCATTTTCGATAAACCAAAAGAAGTTAGCGAATAACTAACTTCTTTTTTATCTTATTTCACATGTTTTGCAAGTTCTTCTTGCGCTTTTTTATTGGATTCTTCTTTTTCTTTCATCCATTTATCTTGAGCTTTTTGGTATTCATCCACAGTGACTGCCTTGTCTTGAAGTTCCAAGTATTTGTATAGGAGCGGATCGCTTGTCCCCTTGTTACCAGAGAAGGCAAACGGCATCGTAAATGGTACCATCTTAGACAAGATTGGGCGACCAGTGAGTGATGTTGTTGGAATAATCAAGGCACTATCTGTCAACCAAGCTTGGGCTGTAGCATACTTATCATAACGTTTTGCTACATCTATTGTCTCATTTCCAGCTTCAGTTACCAATTTCTCATAGTCGTTCAGACCAACCTTCTTAGCTGCAGCATTATCTGTACCAGAATCAAAGCCAAAGTAGGTTTTAGTGTTTTCACCAACTGATGGTTTGATAATATCGAGGTAAGTAGATGGATCCGCAAAGTCTGGAGACCAACCAACATTATCTGAAATATCCCAATCTTCCCCAGCTGCTGTTTCAGCAAAGTAGGTAATATTCAAGACTTCATCTTTTTGTAGTTGTTGAATATCAATTACGACATTATCTGTACCCAAGGTTTCTTCAACCGATTGTTTGAAAGATTGAACACGTTGAACTTTTGTAGTTGCTGTCTGATCAACAGGCATATCTAGGTGAATTGGGAATTGCACTCCCTCAGCTTGTAGAGCTGATTTGGCTTTAGCAAATTCTGCCTTGGCTTTCTCTGGATTGTAAAGACCATCTTGTGCATCAGCAAGATTAACATCCTTCCATTCATCCCCATAAGTCACCAATTTTTCTTTGACCATATCGCCAAAGTTTTTCCCATCTGCTTGGACAAATGTTGGTGGTACAAAAAGATTACGCAAAATTTTGCTTGCACCACTGGCACCGTTCACTTGTGAAGCATAAGCCGTACGATCAAAACCAAAAGCAATAGCTTGGCGGAAATCCTTGTTTAAGAGAGCCTTTTTAGTAGAGGTCTTTTGTTCGTCACTAGTCTTAGAAGTATATTTGTAAGACTGGCGGTCAATATTTGTACCAACTAGATAAGTCGTAGAGTCTTGTTGGGTATAGACAATATTGTCCTTCATCGTTTTTTCAAGTTCTGCGAAACTTGCACTTGTTGGATAGAGGCGGGCTGCTGTAAGACTACCATCTTTAAAGTTTTCTGCAGGTTTGCTGGTATCTTGACCATCCCAGAATGACAATTTTATCTTATCAACATGAACATTGTCCTTATCCCAGTAGTTCGGATTTTTCGCAAATTCAACGGAAGATTTAGCCACAATAGATTTCAGCAAATAAGGACCATTGTACAAGATACTGCTTGGATCTGTTGCTTTGGCAAAATCATCCCCTTTTGAGTTCAAAAACTCTTCATTGAGTGGCGCAAGCACACCCATTGTTGTTTTAGAATTCCAAAAACTTTCAGGTTTGTTCAAAGTGTATTGGACTGTTTGATCGTCAAGGGCTTTAATCCCGACTTGAGAGAAGTCTTTAACTTCCCCTTTAGCATAAGCATCCAGACCTTTGATCGAATCTTGTACCAAGTAAAGAGCTTGTGATTTCTTATCTGTTGCATATTTAAGACCTGTTACAAAGTCTTGAGCCTTGACAGGAGCATATTCTTCACCTTCAGATGTGTACCACTTGGCATCCTGACGAATCTTATAAGTATAGGTCAAACCATCTTTAGAAACTGACCAGTCCTCTGCCATAGAGGGAACAAGATTCCCATAACGGTCATTTTCAAGCAAGCCATCAATGACGTTACTAGTAATGTTTGAAGTAGCTGCCTTGCTGGTTGTCAAGTAGTTGAGATTATCTGGGTCTGTCTCATAGGTAAATGCAAAAGTCTGCTCACCTTTAGCACCAGAACCACCAGAACAAGCCGCTAAGATACCTGCAGCCAATAAAGTTACTCCCGCAAGAGCCAATACTTTCCTTGTTTTCATAGTATTCTCCTTTGTTTTTCTATCCATTATAGACCCTTTTTCAAACATTGTCAACAGAATTTTCAGAATTTTTGAAAATTATTTTTTAAACATTTTGTTTGCAAAAATATGAATAATAACAAAAAAACCTCAACTACATTAGGTAGTCGAGGAATGATCATTTTAGTTTAATATATCTCTGTGGTAGTAAAACAATATTCAATAATGGGATTTTCTTCAATACATTGGTTGCAAGTATTGATAAATACCAGCTCAAGACAATACCAATAACAATATGAAGAAAAACAGAACCAATTCCTATTTTTAATAATACTATTCTTATCATACTACTAATGGGTGAATGGAAAATTAGAATCCCTATACTAATTTCCCCATGTTTACTAAAATACCTAAAAATATTTTGGGATATTTTTTCTATTTTTGGAAAAATTATAAATGATAAGATAACATTACCTGTGTATCCAATAATCCACCATCTAGGATAGTTATAGTCCGTTATTATTTTACCATCTACATTAAATGAAATATACATTATATAAATATATACGACATTAAATATGATTCCTAGTAGAATTATGTTTCTAAATCTAATATCATTAAATTTAACTGTTTTTAATACAGAACCCAACATGAAAATTACTCCCCATGCTAGAACTTTTTTTATAAAAAATATTTCTGACATATATACTAATGTAATTATATATCCGAGTATACTAATCATAAAAAGATGGTTTTTGTTCTTTATAAATATTGATAAAAATCCGTATACTAAATATAGTGCCCATAATGTATACAAATACCATACAACTCCTAATGGTTCTTTATAAATATTTATCAAATTAAACAATGTAGTGGGAACACGTACCGATCCTCCCGCCATTTTCTGTAATACATAATGAATTATAGAATAAAATATATACGGTAATCCTAATACTATCGTTTTCTTCTTCATATAATAATAATATTCTTTAAAATTCTCTACAGATTTGAAAAAATATCCTGATAAAGCAAAGAATACTGGAATATGAAAAACATATATAAATGCAATAACTATGGATAACCATTTGGCATCACTTGTAAATTTCCCAGAATCAAATAAACCAGTAAATACATGACCTATGACTACTAGAAATATTGCGAACCCTTTCCCAAAATCTATCCAGTTTATTCTATTTTTAGTCATTATTACCTAATTCTTCTCTTACTACATTAAGAGCTCTTTCGATTGCTACGTGCATATCATAATATTTATAATCTGCAAGACGACCACAGAAGATAACATCTTTACCTTTTGCTTCTTCTAAATATTTTTGATACATTTCATTATTTTTAGCGTCGTTGATCGGGTAGTATGGTTCATCTCCACGTTTCCAATCTACTGAATATTCACGTGTAATAACTGTTTTTTCTTGAGTACCTTTTTCGAAGTGTTTGTGCTCGATAATACGAGTATAAGGAACTTCACGTTCTGTGTAGTTTACTACAGCATTACCTTGGTAGTTTTCTTCATCTAGTACTTCGTGTTCAAAACGAAGACTTCTGTATTCTAATTCTCCATGTTTATAATCGAAGTATTGATCAATCATTCCTGTGAATACAACTTTTTTCGCACTTGCTTCTAACTCTTCACGATTTTCGAAGAAATCTACATTTAATTCTACTTCAATACCTTTTAACATGTTTTCGATAATAACATTATATCCACCGATTGGAATACCTTGGTATCTATCGTTGAAGTAGTTGTTATCAAATGTAAAACGGACTGGAAGACGTTTAATGATAAATGGTGGTAGTTCAGTTGCACTACGTCCCCATTGTTTTTCTGTATAACCTTTAATTAAAGTTTCATACACATCAGTTCCAATAAGTTTTATAGCTTGTTCTTCTAAATTTTTAGGTTCACTATCTTGCAGATGAGCTGTTTGTTCTGCGATTTTCGCTTTTACTTCTGCAGGAGTCTTAGTTCCCCATAATCCATAGAAAGTGTTCATATTGAAAGGTAGATTGTATAATTTACCTTTGTAGTTTGCTACTGGTGAGTTAATGTAGTTGTTAAACTCAGCAAACTGATTCACATAATCCCAAACTTCTTTGTTAGAAGTGTGGAAGATATGCGCACCGTATTTGTGAACATTGATTTCTTCAACGTTCTCACAATAGATGTTCCCACCAATGTGGTCACGTTTATCTATTACTTTTACTTTTTTTCCTTGTTTTGTTGCTTCATGAGCAAAGATTGCACCTGACAATCCAGCACCAACGATAAGATAATCGTACATTTTTTCTCCTTTTATTTTTTAACAAACTGTTGTCTCAATTCTGCAAGATTGATAACTTTAAGTGATAAAATAATGGTTAAATATATTATCCCGCCGATGATTACATATACTAAAACATTTAGAGCGGGAGTAAATATTAAAACAGGTTTCAGCAAAGACAACGAACCATACATCATCACAGACGCTAAAACAATCTTAAACATATTTCTAAGAATTGGAACTTCCTTCAGATAAGTTCGTGTATAATACAATTGAATGCACCACACTACGCTTTCTGTCAGTACAGAAGTAATTGCTGCACCAATATAGCCTAAATGTGGAATCAATACTAGATTACAGGCAATACTGAAAAATGCTGGAATCGTAGTCGAGACCATAAATTCTTTGTGTTTATTATGTGGAATCAAAATTTGAATCCCCATAATATTCGTCCATCCAATAAAGAACATTTTCCATACCATAATCATAATGGCATATTTAGCATCTTGAAATTCACTTCCTAAGAAAAATTGAACAAAATTATCATTCACAATTAACATTCCTGCAATAAGTGGAAAAATTACTGTATTATAAACTAAAAATGAAAATTCATAAAATTGATTTACTTTTTCCTTTTTACCCTGTGAAATCAAATTGGAAACATGTGGCAAAATTACTCCACTAAGTGTTGTAACAACTACCAATAATAGATTAATTAATTTATTTCCTTGTTCAAAAATCCCAACATCTCTTGTAGAAACTAATGCACCCAGTAAGGTACGATCGAACAAGGCATATAAAGAAATTGCCACTTGAGGAATAAATAAAATAAATACAGAGTTTAGATGCTTTATACTATCTTTCATAGAAAATACTGGTTTTTGTAACCAATTTCTTGCTGGAATCCACATTATTACTTGACCTAATAGCTCATAAAAAACAATTAAGAAAATATATAAATATAAATCAGATTCTTCTTTAATAAATATAAAGATAGAGACTACTCCAATTAATTTAATCATCACACTTCGAAATGTAAGTGAACGAAAATCTTCGACTCCTTGGAATAACCATGATATATCAATAAATCTTGATAACAATGTGATTCCAAGAATATATGCAATTACATTATGGAAAGAATTATTTACAAGACATAGTAAAATGTATAAGCCAAGTGATATAAAAGAAAATACTAATTGAAGACTATATATTTCCCAAAACACCTTAGAACGATTAGAGGAATTAGAAGAAATTTCTTTTACTGCATAATTCCCTATTCCTAATGTTGCTAATAAAGCAAAATATGAAACAATTGAATTATAATATCCATAACTTCCTAATTCAGAACTAGTAAATACTCTTGTTACATATGGTGTTGTAATAAAAGGTAAGATCAACATCAAAATCTGATTGGAAAAATTATAAATATAATTTTTTATAACTTTCATTTTATTATTAACATTTCCTCCTTTGGTTTCAATCTAGTATATTAAATTTCTAAAACAATCCTAAACGTAACTTTATTCTACTTTTCAACATATGATATTTAAATATTATTTTTACAAAATGTTTCCTCGGAATCGAAGTATCATTATGCCACTTTAGGTGAGACAAACAAATTTCTTCCACTATGAATTTTATATTTTTAGATTCATTTTTAAAATATTTTCTAAAATACGATACAATTGAAAATACATCCATTTTTTTCATAGAAAATTTTGCCGTTGTAATTGAATTTGGTCGAACTCGATATCCATAAAGTTCAACAGGAATTTTCTTCCATTTTTTTGATAACATAATTAAATCGGGCATCACTGCTAAATCTTCATAAATTTTGCCTTGAGGGAAAAATTTTTCAGATAATAATCTTACACGAATTAATCTTGGAAAAACAGAAACTCTGATTCTTCGGTTAAGTGTACATTTTAATTTTTCTTCAATAGTTTCTAAGATAAATTCATCTTCATCTGAACTTGAAAAAGTAGGCTGTTCATGCTCAATAATCGTAGCTACGTTTGCTTCCACAATATCAATATCATCCTCAATATGTTTGATTAAGTCTTCTAAAAAATTAAATGCCAAAACATCGTCACTATCCACAAATGAAACAAAATTTATATCCTCTTTTTTCTCTAACTCTTTGAGTAGAAATTCAATCCCTCGATTTCTAGCACCACTTAATCCTTGATTCTCTTGATTTATTAACACAAAACGATCATCTACTAAATATGTTTCAGCAATTTCTTTTGAAGAATCCGTTGAACCATCATTAATCATGATACAAATAAAATTAGTATACGTTTGTTTCTGTATACTATCTAAACATTGCCTTAAATAATTTTCAACATTATAAATTGGTACTATTATTGCTATTTTTTCCAATGTATTTTTTCACCTTCCGCAATATTTTTTTAAAAAATTGTTCTGCACTTTTAATATGGAAAAATTTTGAAGGATATAATTTATAAGTTTTTAAATAATGATCATTTGGATAGGCATGTTTTGAATATTTTTCTAACCATTGATGAAATTTATGATCATACTGATTGGTCTGTTTTTTGATTGCCATATACCTTTGTGCAATATGATGAAAAATAACGGTATGAATATAATACATATATTCTTGTTTATCTGAATAATAGTCCTCTAATAATTCACATATTGGAAAGATATCTAATTGCTTTTCTACTGAACTCCCCTGCATCGTTCCTAATGGATTTGGTCGATAATAATATCCGTAAAAATCTAATTTTACTGCTTTACGGATTTTCTTAAATAAAGCTATTCCAGTATATAAATCTTCGTAAATTAAATTTTCAGGAAACAACACATTTTCAATTAGCGATTTTCGAATGAGTTTTGCTACAGGTTGATGCGTAATAGCCCAAGTATCAATACAAGCTTTTAAAACTTCCTCTCCGTATCCCTCAAAAGAAATTTGAACATTAGAACACTTTTCTTCTCTAAAAACATCTAGATTATCTGTAAAATCAGCTTCTACTATATCTACATCCTCTTGGATATAAGCTACTAAAAATTCTAATAATCGAGGATGAATCATATCATCACTATCGACAAAACAAACAAATTCTCCTTTAGCTAAATTTATAGCTCTGTTTCTTGCTACACTTTGTCCTGCATTATTTTGATTGATTAAGTAAAAGCGTTCATCCTCTAAATATTGTTCAGCAATTTCTTTAGAAGAATCTGTTGATCCATCGTTCACCATAATACACTCAAAATCTGTAAAGGTCTGATTTTGTATACTATCTAAACATTCCTTCAAGTAATCTTCTACATTATAAATGGGTACTATAATTGAAATTTTTGGCTTCCATTCCATATTAAAGTTCCTCAGCTTTCATGTGAATAATCTTTGTTATTAATTCTGTCATTTCTGGATACTTTTCCAAATCAAACTTTCTAGAAAACTTATGACCTAAAGCTTTACCATGTTTTAATTGATCAATATCATCAGAAGAATCAGTCCATGTATGTGGACTTCCATCCCACCAATTAATATAGCGAAGATTACCTTGAAAATCAGTAGGCTTATCATTTGTAGGTTCTATAGAATACACTGTATTCAATAACTGATGTTTCTGTAAAATTGTGGGAATAAACAATTCGTCATTTACTTTGGTATTCTTAAAAATACGAGTAATCAATTGCTTTTCTTCTAGCAGTATATCTACCGCCTCCTTGTTAAGAGAACACCAATTAGAAGCATATTGCAATTCTAAATTAAACTTTTTAAAACAATCAACTTTAAATATTCTTTGCAGTTTAACTTCAAATTTTCTATAAATTTTTAAAACCGACCGTAAGAAATTATTATTTACAGTTCTTACTGTTATATGAGGAAACATTGTTTTAAACGCTACACGCTCATATACTTTATTTCGAATATATAATTCATCAGAAACCATCGTTAAAAAGTTATATTCTTTTCTGCTATCGAAAAAGTTATATATATTTTCTGCAGTATCTAAAGGTAAATCTACTCCTGATAATAAATGATACATACTATACTGTTCTTGTTTTGCTGCAGCTTCAAAGAGTTCCAGCTCTGCCTCCACCAAAGAAAAATCTCCCCAATAAATTGGTAACTCCCTTGTAAAGAATACACTTGATTTCGTTACTATTTGACTTAGTTCATTCTTTTGTTTTTCATTAATCTTAGCTTTTTTATCAAATAAAATAAAAATATCATGTTTTTCATAATCTAATAAAGAAAGTAAAAATTTTAATTGTTCTACTTTGTTATGGGCAATAATTAAATATGCTTGCTTCATATAACTCCTATTTTAAAATATAACCTCCAGTGTGCACCAGAACTATTCTCGTAAATTATTTGCCAGTATCTAAAGACGCTGACTTTTTGTTGTTAAGTCTCATTACCTCTTTACTATCAAAGAAACTTTACTATTACATACAACTGCCTCTTAAGAGTTACTCATATTTTTTACTCAATTCATCTAGTATTATTTCATGCTTTAGTCGTTCTCAATTTATTATTCTTGTGAAAAATCATCCATTGGATAATTTCTTTAATCTTAAATATATTTCTTAATTGTGGCTTCATTAAAACCTATTGTATTTGAATATAAAATTACACCTATTTCTATCGTCTTCTAACCTCATTTATAGAAAAATGATGTAAATCAGAAAAATACTCAAATACATTCTTAGTTAAGATATCAAATGTATTAAAATCTACAAATCTTAAAAAATCAAAAAATTTCTTATTCCCAATCATACCACCAATAAAACATAAACTCAAAATTATATAAAATGGTAAATTATTGTATCCTTTAAATCTAATTTTTTCGGCTTTGCTTTTATCATTGGCGACATGAAGAACCATCGAAATAGTTACTAAAGGATATATAAACCAAATAAACCTATCTAGTATGGTTAAAAAAGGTAAAACTGATAAAGTTAGTAAACAGATGTATAGTACAAAAGAGAAATAAAGTTTCACATTAAGATTCTTATGAAAACGAAAGCTCGTATGATACAAAAAAATATATAATAAAGAAATAAGAACACCTAGGTATACATTTATAAAATCAGATGTACTAAATAATTTTATAAAAATTTCTGTTTTTTGATAAGAATCAAACTTCTCTAATAAAAATGAAAGGTATTCAAGATTAAAGAGTTGTAACAATGGAGATAGGAGCGCAAAAATTGGTAAAGATAATAGAACCATTATCTTTTTGAAAAAATTCGCATCTTTTAACCAAGGAAATATAAATCTAAGCGCTACAAATATTAGTGCGGCTGAATGAATGAATATTGGCACTAAATAATAAAATATAGATTTATTTAATTTGAATCCATTATCAATTTCTTTGTAAAATAAGTAAACTAAAATAGAAACTGCTAAACTATATCTCATTCCACTAGTTGTATACCGTACATTTACTATCACGACCATTGTCAAAAGAGACAATAAAAATAAAAATTTAGAGATATTATATTTTTGATAAATATTATATATTATTTTAGTATATAAGAAATAAACAATCATAATGACTGTAAAACTAATTAATGAATATGTCCCAGTTTTACTAAATATATATAACAACAGTGCAAACAATGGAAAATTGTAGTATCCGTATTCAGTTGGAATGTTTTTTAACATCAAATTTTTAAACCAGTCAAAAATGTTATCATAGAATTGGTACAGATATGCAGCCTTAAAATGATAGGCTCCATCATCAGTAAAGTTTGGTATATATCTCAAAGCAATCAATGATATTCCTAAAACAAACAAGCAGAGATAATACCGACTATACTTAAATCTATACATTATTGGAAATAGTAAAAAAGGAGTTGTTAAAATTGGGAACAATAGAAACAAGCAAAAAATCACTATAAAAACTAAAAACATTTGCTAATTACTCCTTATAAACTTTCTCATATAATTATATTTGTTAGGATTCAGTAAAAACAGAATATATTTTATTTTATTTTTTTTAGATACCTTTGGATTTAGAAATACACTTAAAAACATTTTTTTCGTCAATCGCTTGATTCGATTTAAGATATTTTTATCTTTTTCTGCACGATTAATTAAGTGAAACGCTCCTATGACTGTTTTTGCATCTAATGCTTTTATTAAGTTTTGATCATTATTATAGAGAGTTTTTATGATTTCTCTTGTATGACTTAATGCATCAAAAAATTCAAATTTTTTTTCTGTTACTGGACTGTTTACGATACTTCCTTTTCGAACAATGTAATGATAAATGCGATTCGATGATAGAGCTATTTTCTCTGCTTCATAAACATGCTCTGATATTATGTAGGAATCTTCATATATTCTTCCCACAGGAAACTTTCTTTTTATTAAAATATCTTTTCTATACAATTTTCCACAGGAATATGATTGTGCTTTGACATCATATAAAATTTCTTCTAACGCTTCGTATTTATCAACAATCTTTACTTCAACATTCAATTTTTCAACTGTATCATGATACTTAGATGTACGATTTAATAAAGTAGTCACGATGTCTACATCATACTCTTTTTGAACATCTGATAAATACTGTAAAGCATCATATTCTAAATAATCATCAGCGTCTAAAAATGTAATAAATTCTCCTTGAGCTTGTTCAACACCATAATTACGTGCATCAGATAAACCTCCATTGATTTTATGAAAAGCACGAATAAAATGATATTTTTGTGCATACTCATCGCATAAATTTCCTGAATTATCTGTCGAACCATCATCGACAAGGATCACTTCAAAATTTTTATACGTCTGTTTCAACAGACTTTTCATTGCATAGTGAAGATAATCTTCAGCATTATATACAGGGACAATAACACTAATATCCATTTATGATACTCCATTCTTTTCGCTGTCTTTTTATAATTGGGGACAAAATAAAATCGAATATCCGTTTACATCTATAATTTATATAAATGAAGGAAGTGGTCTTGCGATTCGGATCATATTTCCATTTAAATTGACATTGTGACGCATAATCAAACAATTGATAAATCTCTTCAATATTGTCATTCAATATATGTAACTGACATTGTTTGTTAATTAAATAATTTACTGCCACCTTAACAACTGGCTCAAGTTTATCATTTAAATGAATAAATTTATAATATTCCAAAATTCTTTTTGTGACTCTATCATGGTGATTCGATTTTTGTCTCATAATATTTAGATTCATACTTTGATCCGGACGACCAAGAAAATATTGATAAATATTCAAGTTGAAATAAATATAACTATTAACATACCCTAATGGCAACAATGTATATTCCATATCTACATAGAATATTTTCTCACTAATCTGAATATTATTTTCTTTCAAAATAGCCGTTTTAAAAGTTACTGCATGCATAGGGATTCTTCTAAAAGGTATTCCATGATAAACTCTATCTTTTTCTAATTTATCTGAAAAAGTAATTTCCTTTTTAGTCTGATTATAGATATGTTGTTCGGTATAATTTGTAATAATCATATCAACATCAATCTTACTTAAGTTTTCTAAAAACGTTTCAAAAGATTGAACATCAATCCAATCATCACCGTCTATGACTTTAAAAAATTTTCCTTTAGCTTCTTTTATTCCAACATTAATCGTTGACCCATGTCCACCATTTTCTTTATCAACAACTCTAATATTTAGGTGACTATTAGTAATTAATTCTTCTACAACTTGAAGTGAGTTATCCGTACTACCGTCATTAACAACAATCACTTCAAAATCCGCATAATATTTTTTATCTACTTGTTTAAATGATTCTATGCACTTAGTAATATATTGTTCAATATTATACATTGGTACTATGATTGTCACTAATTTATCGTACATTTCATTCTCCCGTCATTTCTTCTATCAATTCAATCCATTGTTCAATAATTCTCTTTTTATTGAATTTATCAGTATCTAACATCGAGTTCCGCGAAAACCTTAATCTCAATTCATTATTTTCAATTAATTCTATTATTTTTTGACTCATTTGACTTATATCAAAATTATCAATTAGATAACCATTTTCCCCATTCAATACAATTTCTGCAGGTCCAGTAGGACAATTAAAACTAACAATAGGTAGTCCATATTGTTTAGCTTCTAAAAGAACTAAGGGAAGTCCTTCATAACGGGAAGTCATTACATAAATAGCATGGTCTGGATAAATATTATCTGTACCTTTGACATTCCCCTTAAAATGAACTCTTGACAAAACATCACCTTCGTCCAATTCCGTTATCAAATCTTGTTTAATTTGATCATTACCCGAGCCGTAAATATCCCACTGCCAATCAGGATATCTTGATAACACCTTGATTGCGACTTTAGATAAATAGTCATAACCTTTTTGCTTGTGAAATCTACCTACAGTGATTAGTTTTTTAGAATCAAGATTATATTTTTTTTCTTCATCTATAGAATTTATCCAATTATAAATGTAATCAACTCTTTTTGGTTTTATCTTATACTTTTTTATATAATTATTTCTATCAGCAGTAGTTAGTGTAATTATCATATCTGCAAGTTTAGCACCCACATATCTTTGAAGTTTTTTCATAGTAGTGTCTATATCTACGATAGAATTAGTGTGATCACAAGAAATAAATTTAGTTTTTAAACCAATTGTACTTGTTATGCCTACAATATTCATAGTCATCCCTATTCCAAATAGAACTTCTATGTTGTTTTTTTTTATATATGTTCTTAGTAATTTCACCGCCTTAACAAAGTTCTTACTCATTGATATCTTTTGTGAAGATAAATTTTTATAACGAACTGCGTTATTTAGTGGAAAAAATATTTCTTCAGTACTTATAACTGAAATTAGATGTACTTCGTACACTTTTGATAATTCATTAGCAAGATCTGTGGAAACTTTCAAACCACCATCTGTACCGTCTATAATCCACTTAACTAAAGCTATTTTCTTCATTTTTTACCATCATTTCAATTTACTTTTAATTAAGGCTGAGTAATTATTCTCAGGATCACATTTTATTTTTGTATCTAACTTATATGTCGTTTTAAAAATCTTCGTTTCTTCTGAAATATATTCCCATATTTTTCTATCAAATTTTTCAGAAAAATGTTTTTCAAGCCAAAACAAATTCAGATTTGTTGATTCCAATTCCAACATTTGTTTTTTTATCTCGATATTTCTATCAGACGCTATATCAAAAATATAGTCAATCAACAAATAATCTATTACATAATCAAATTTTTTAAAATATTCAAAGAAAAAATCACGAGTGAACGCATATAACGAACTATTCCCTGATAATAAAAATGTCTTCCATCGATTCTTGGAAACATTTGGAGAATAATCTGTCATCTCACCAGTCTTTATTGTAAAATAAGATTTAGAAAAGTTATCCCATTTAAAAGACGAATGAATAAACACAGTTGAATCAATCCAAGTTCCACCATACTGCGAAAGAAGACAAACACGTATCATATCTGAAATATTTGCAATTGAAATATAGCCTTTTTTAATTTTTAACTTTAGATATTCAGGAATTTTAACATAGCTCTCAAAAGTGGATTCGTCTAAACAGTAAAACTCAAAACCATTTTCATGAGCTAATTCTTTCATATTATCTAAACAATACTTTACAATTTCAGGAGCGTTATCATAACCTTGCCACCACAATGTCCAAATAATCTTACTATTTTCTAGATTATCTTTAGTAAAATTATAATTTTCTACAAATTCATTAAAATGTTGTAGTAAAAATTCTTTAGTTTTCTGGTGACGTTTTTCACAAAAAAATCTTGCCTGGTTTTCACCTATCACATTTGGTACTTGTCCCAAGAATTTTCCTAAAAGTTGCCAATTTAAAACATTTGAAGGAAAATACTTTTTTTTATTTTTAATATCCAAATAATATGCTTGCGCTTTTCTAATTTTACTCACCTATATTCTCTCCTAAACTTATAACTCTATATTGATGAGGAACTCTTTGTTCAATTGGAGGTGGTGTCATATAATTCTCACCATATATTGCTTTGAGATAATCTTTATATTTATTTGGACAGTTCAGTTTTATTCCTTCAAAATCTAATTTAACAGGTTCACCAAAATAACAACTTGGCACTAACTCACGAAGTTTATATGCCCCTGTAAAATTACCTGCATAACCCTCCATCACTGAATATTTCTTTATCGTTTTTAAATATTTGTACTGTTGTTTTTCAAATGATAGAATATTTTCTATTTTTAAATGATTGGCTATTTTTATTATCAATTTTTCATGCCAAGGTCTATCAGCTTTATTCTGATTAACAATACTATTGAACTGGGATAATTGAACCATCATTCGTCGGTATAAATACCTTTTTTCATGAATTTTTTTCTTTATACCTTTACTGGGTAAACCATCTATTGGAAATATGTCAATCCATAAACTTTCTTCTTGTTCAACATTACTATAATTCATCACTATTCTTGTTGAAGTATCTCGAATTACAGAAAATGCTTTTCTGTATCCTGGTGTATCCTCACTCAAAAACTGATACTTTCCATTAAATCGTTCACTAGCAATTTGTTTAAATCGTTCATAGTCTGCTCGTGGCATACCCAAATCGATATCATCATCCCAAGGTATGAAACCTGCATGCCTCACAGCACCTAATAAGGTTCCACCCAAGGCATAATATGTCAGATCATTATTTTCACAAACATCTATGAATAATCTTAATAACTCTATAATTTTACTTTGAATAATTTCTATATCCGACTTCATTTATTGACTAATTTCTCTCAATCTTTTCTAGTTAAATAACCTATATAATTATTAGAAACTCTGTCCATATTTCTTTCCAAAAAATTTCGCCATTAAAAATGACATCCCTTTTTTAAATAAGTCAACCTTTTCCATGTACATAAAAGAGACTTCCTTAATCTTTAGATTATTTTTATCTAACCATACATTAAATAGCAGTTCACTTACTCTTCCAAACAATCTAGCTTCAAAATCAGTTAACCCTGATAAATCCATACTTTCATACATACTATCCAAAATAGGAAATAGCCAAGTGAAATAATCATCAGCTAGTTCTTTTTTCATAATGAACATGTTAAACATATAGCCACTTCTTTGCTTCATTACCTTTTCAAAACTTGGAAGATATTCTGGACTTTTCATTTCAATCATTGTCCTAGCTAAATCCAAGTGGGTACCATCAAAAGTATGGTCGTAATGAGAATAGAGAGTTTCAATATAATATTTTCTTCTTTTGGGAACGATGACTTCTGAGCTCTCTAATAATTGCTCAATTTCATGTCTATTTAAGATTACATCATCAATATTTATTGATTCATTATATTTTTTCGTCATTTTAGTAAAATATCGACGATAATGTACCAAACCAAGATAATCACAGTCTAAGTTTCTCCAAGCCCAATAGAGACCTGTAAGTTCACAATAGTAAGGATTTAAGGTTGAAATGTTTTCCCCAGCATTATCACCTTGGAATCCTAAATTTTCCTTTCCCTCACATCCTACGTGAATTGGTAGATATACACTTGTATCAGCAGGCATTTTATAATTTTTATGTGTTGCTACTAATATTTTTATATTCTTCATGTTAATTATTATTACCCATTAAAACTGTAAAAAATCCCTTCAAAATAAGCAAGAAATCAGTCTTTAAAGATACATTATCAATATATAATAAATCTAGATCCATTCTGTCTCCAAATGGCATGTCATTCTTATTTGGCGTTACTTGCCAATAACAAAGCAAACCCGGTTTCACAGACAATCTTTTAGACATTTTTAAAGTACTATCCATTTCTTTATTAGTAAGAATATGATGCGTAATCTCAAATTGTTGTAGTGGACGAGGTCCCACTATAGCCATATCGCCTTTTATAATATTCAACAATTGAGGCAATTCATCAATTGAAAGTTTACGTATCACTTTACCGACTTTTGTAGTCATACTTTGAGAATGTTCTTTAAAATTTAGATGATCAGTTTTACCACTGTTTATGCTTTCCTTTATTTTCTGATCAGCATCTTTATACATGCTTCGAAACTTTATTACTTTAAATTTCTTGCCATTTAAACCAACCCTATCTTGTAAATAGAAAACATCTCCGGGATCTTCTATCCAAATAGCAAGAATTGTTATAGGAATAATCGGTATGATTATCAAGGTAATAAATAGGAAAAACGCCAAAAATCTGTCTAAAGTATTTTTTAAAATCAAATACATTTTTAATTAATTATTTCTTCCCATAATTTCCATAGGAACCATAGGCTCCGTAACCACCATAAGCTCCATATTTTTCAACTTCTGTGTTAAATTTATTTAGAACTACACCTAAAAATGGAGTTCCTGTTTGTTCTAACTGTTCTTTCGCCTTTAAGACATCACGACGTTTTGTCTCTCCTGCTGCAGTCACCAAGATAGAAGCATCACATTTTTGTGTAATAATGGCAGCATCAATGACCATCCCAATCGGCGCTGTATCCACAATTACATAATCAAAATACTTACGTAGGGTATCAATCATGGTATGGAAATTTTCACTTTGCAGGAGTGCTGTTGGATTAGGTGAAACAGGCCCTGCCTGAATAACAAATAGATTTTCAACGTTTGTATCACAAAGCCCCTGAGAAAGATCTGTTGTCCCTGCCAAAAAGTCAGTCAATCCAGTAATTTTTTCTCTTGACTTGAAGACACCAGACATAACTGAATTACGGATATCCGCATCTACTAGTAATGTTTTATAGCCGGCACGCGCGAAAGCCCAGGCGGTATTAGTTGAAGTTGTTGACTTCCCTTCACCAGGTTTAACAGATGAAATGGCAAGAACTTTCAAATTATCACCACTCAATTGAATATTGGTACGCAAAGCATTATAATGCTCCTCAGCTTTTTTAGCAAAATCTAGACGCTTTTGTGAGATTTCTAATGTTGGCATGTTTTCTCCCTTACTTTAACTTATCCAAATCTGGAACAATTCCTAAAAGTGCAACCTGCATGACTTCTTCGACATCTTCTGGTCGTTTGACACGGTCATCAAATAATTCAAGCAATAAGACTACAATAACCATCACAGCCCCTCCTGCGAGGAAAGCAAGTGCAGTATTCCGACGAATATTTGGTGATGATGGTGTTAAAGCTGGTCGTGCTTCCTCTAGTGTTGTCACATCAGACACACGGGTTACCTTAATGATTTTTTCAGCCGCTACTTCACGAAGAGCATTTGCGATACGACTGGCTTCTTCTGGTTGATCATCTTTAACAACAATCGATACGATACGAGTGTCTACGGGCACTGTTACTTGAATCTTCTTGCTTAATCCTTTGCCTGTTTGTTCTAATTTAAGATTTGAAATAACTTTCTCCAGTACATCTTGCGAAAGAATAATTTCCTTATAGTCTTTTACTAGATAGCTACCAGCCTGCAAATCTTGGTTCGTCAAACCTGTATTTTCAGACTGATTTCGATTGACCACATAAATACGCGTTGTACTAGCATATTCCGGTTTCAACACAAAACTACTTACACCAAATGCAAGCACAGCTGCTACAATCGCAGTCATAATGATAGCGATTTTCTTCTTCCAAAGGATTTTAAATAAGTGAACAACATCAATTGAGATTTCTTTATTTTCTTTCATGTCAACTCCTAAATAATTTGATCAGCTAAGATGAAGCGAGGATTTTCGATAAATAATTCTCTCGCCTTACTTTCACCGTATTGTTTTGAGACGATCTCATAAGCTTCTTTCATGTAAGGCGGTCTTTGGTCTAGATTGTGCATATCACTAGCAACAAAATGTACCAAATCACGCTCTAGGAAATAGCGAGCTCGTTTCTTCATAAATTTGTACTTATCCCCAAATAACTTTGGTTTTAAAATACTTGAACTATTGATTTGAGTATAGCACCCCATATCAATCAATTCTTTTACCCTTTTTTCATTATTTTCTAACTCATGGTAGCGTTCAATGTGGGCAACTACAGGTGTTATACCAAGCATGAGAACATTGCTTAAAGCAGTATGGATCTCCCTGTAAGGGGTAGCCATACTAAACTCAATCAGAGCATAGCGTGTTCCATTGAGTCTTGGAATCACCTGCTTCTCTAACTTTTCAAGCACATCATGGGTATAATAAATTTCTGCTCCATAGAGAATGGTCAAGTCCGGAGCCACTTCCTTTGCTAGTTCCTTCACTTCTTGGAAGTTTGTCTCTATCGTCTCCTCAGGGGTTTCAAACATTCCTTTTCGTCTATGCGATGTCGATACAATCGTCCTTACACCTTGTCTATAGGCTTCCGTCAAAAGCGCCTTGCTTTCTTGCTTAGTTTTCGGACCATCATCCACACCAAATACGATATGCGAATGAATATCAATCATTTTGCTTTATTTTCCTTCCATCACATCATTGATTGCAGCCTTGACTGACTCTAAACTGCTGTCACTAATTTCCATCATGTAGAGGTTGCTCTCAGGCATGGCATAGGATGGTAAATCCATCCGCCCTGTTCCTTTAAGATCTTGTGAATTGATCTTATAGGTTCCGCCACTTTCAAGTTGGGTATTGACCAAGTTCATCATGGTTTCAAGTGGCATATTGGTTTGAATTGAATCTTGCAACCCTTTTATAATACTGTCATAATTTTTCAAAGCTTCTGTCGAGGTTAACTTTTGCAAAACAGCGACAATGACCTTTTGCTGGTTACGGCCACGATCTCGATCCCCATCAGCTAAGGAATAGCGCTCACGCACAAACCCAAGAGCGTCTTTCGAATCCAAATGTAATGTACCTACAGAGTAATGTTTTCCGTTATTTGTATGTGCATCAAATTCTTGGTCATTATAGACATCAACTCCACCAAGGAGATCAATCAACTTCAAGAAAGAGGTGAAATTCAAGCGAGCATAATAGTTCAAGTCAATACCGTAGAGATTTTCCAGTGTATGGATTGAAGCATCTACCCCATAAATCCCCGCATGGGTCAACTTATCTTTTTGGTTGTTGCCACCATCTGCAATTGGAACATAGGAATCACGAGGTGTGGTTGTCAAGAGAATCTTTTTCGTTTCGCGATTCACTGTCATAATGATATTGACATCCGAACGAGAAACTGAACTAATTGGACCGTAGGTATCAATTCCGCTGATATAAACGTTGAAACTGTCACCTTTGACATCTTTTGGAGTTTCAACCTTCTTCGTTAATTCTTTGGTATAGATTTTCTTAATCTTTGAAGCATAGTCTGGATATTCTGATTCGATAATATTTTCAAAGACACTGTTTAGAAGGATTGCCTTTGTATCTCCAGCTAACAAACTCTTATAGGCCGCAAGATAAGAACTGCTTTCTTCGACTGTCAATTCCTTGTTTTGAGTCGCTTTCAGGTCATTCAGCAACTGTTGGATATTGTCCTTATCCGTTCCAGTAGGCCCCATTACACTGGTTACCTGACTGATATTCTCAATTGGACTATCTGCTAACACCGCAATACTCATCGAATAATTTGAGTAATTTGATGTTGCATTCAAGCGACTAGTAAAGCCAATGAACTGACTTACAGCAAAGAGGGAAGTCCCATTAATCAAAATACCAAGTAGTAATAAAATCAGCGTTAGATTCTTAGCTTTCTTGGACCGAATTAAAAAGAAGCACAAGATGGCTAAGGCTACAATTAAGACGGTAACTACTATGTTCAGATATCGGAAGGCTAGCATATTGTATTTGAAAATCAAAAACAATAAAAAGACTGCTAGTACTGCATAGATAGCTAGCAACCCCCAACTAATCAATATTTTTGTTTTACCCTGACGAGCTCGCTTCGAAAATCTACTCACGATATACCTCTATTATCAATTTTTATTTCATTTTATTATATCATAAAAAAAGACTCTTGTGGGGCAAATCCGCTTTGATAAGGCGTTTTCATCTTCTTTCCGAAAGATTCTTTTTGACTTGCAAACAATTACATCAATAAATTTACTATATAGACGATAAAAGAGGTCCCTTACGGAACCTCGCTCATCTTTATTTAACATGATTTTCTGCTTCTTTTTGAGCTTTTTCGATTGCTTTTTTACTTTCTTGCTCCCATTTAGTCTTAGCTTCTTCATACTGTTTGGTTGTCACAGTATCTTTTTGCAGTTTCATGTACTTGTAGTTATTGCCATCACCCTTGATGCCGACCAGTGAATAGCCTCTTGTAAATGGCGTTACTTTGGTTACAGATGCTGTACCACCACTTGACATTGCTGACATAATCAGAGAATTGTCAATCATCCAAGCCTGTGCTTCAGCATATTTTTCATAGCGTTTGGCTACATCTTTATTTTCGCTATCTGCATCTTTGAGCATCTTGGTGTAAGTATCAAGTCCCAAGCTAGCAATCTTAGCTTTATCTTCTTGAGCATCTAGACCAAAAATCTTGAGGTAGAATCCATCCTCTGCATTGAAAGGATTAAGATAAGTTGACGGATCTTGGTAGTCACCTACCCAACCATCAAAGTTCAAATCATAGTCACGATCAGCTGGTGTTGGCGCTAAAAAGGCTACATTATTAAAATCATCCGTTGAAAGTTGTTGAACATCAATGACAATGTTATCAGCACCTAAAACCGACTCAAGGGTTTGCTTAACTGAGTTCATGCCTGTCACAGCATTTTTACTAGTCTGATCAACTGCAACATCCAAGTGAATTGGGAAAGTCACACCTTGACTTGCCAATTCTTTTTTAGCTTCCGCAAATTTTGCTTGGGCTTTTTCTTTGTTGAAATAGGCATCCTGAGCATCTGCCAAGTTAATATCTGACCATTCTGTGCCATAGTTGACCAATTTAGAAGCAACTACTTCTCCAAAGGTCTTGTCTCCAACTTGGACAAATGTAGGAGGCACTAGGGTGTTACGAAGAGTCTTGCTAGCTGCTTCTTCCCCGTTTGACTGAGCAGAATAGGCTGTGCGGTCCAGGGCAAAGTTCACCGCTTGGCGGAAGTTTTTGTTCAAGACAGCTGTCTCAGTTGACTTCTTCTGCTCATCTGTCGTTTTAGACGTATGGTTGTAAGCCTTACGGTTGACGTTGAAATTGAAATACCAAGAAGTCTTGTCCTGCAAGCTATAGACGATATTATCCTTATATTTCTCCTTGGTCTTAGCAAAGTTAGAACTATTTGGATAAACCCCAGCGATAGAATAAGCTCCACTTTCAAAGTTACGGATGGTCAATTCTTGGTCTGAACCATCAAAGTAAGCCAATTTTACGTGTTCAATCGATACTTTGTCATGATCATAGTAATGCGGATTTTTCACATATTCGATCGATGATTTTGATGTGAAATCTTTTAACAAATAAGGTCCGCTGTAGAGAATACTATCTGGAGATAAGGTACCAAAATCTTTGCCTTTTGAATTTAGAAATTCTTCATTCACTGGGAAAAGGATACTATTGGTTGTTTTTGAGTTCCAGTAAGGTTCTGGGCGCGCCAAAGTATACTCAACAGTCTGGTCGTCAATGGCTTTCACTCCAACCTTAGAAAAGTCAAAATCCGCTCCTGTAATATAATCATTCAAGCCCTTGATCGAGTTTTGAATCAAGTCAATGGCCTGGGATTTATTATCCACTGCGTACTTGATACCTGTCACAAAATCCTGTGCCTTGACTGGAGCGTATTCCTCACCATCAGCTGTGAACCATTTGGCATCTTTTCTCAATTTATAGGTATAAGTCAGACCGTCGCTTGAAACAGACCAGTCTTCTGCCAAAGATGGAACTAGATTTCCATGATTGTCATTTTCAAGCAAACCATCAACTAAGTTAGTAATGATAGCTGTATTATCAGCGTAGTAGTCTAATAAATAGTTAAATGTAGTTGGATTTCCACTAAAGGTTGATGAGTAAGTTTTTGTATCTGAACCAGATTGTCCGCAAGCACTTAAAAGTAAGGCAGCTACAACAGTCAGGCCTGCACTAAGGATACGCTTTTTTGTAGTCATCTTCTTTCTCCTTTATGTTAGTTTTTATAACATAAGTTTATTTTACCAAAATAGCAAGCATTTGTAAAGTTAATTGAATTTCTAGAATGAAAGTTTATAAACTTTAGTCATAAAAAAACAAAGGATTTCTGTCTTTCATACAGTCCTCCCTTGTTTTTATACGATTTGATTTTTAAATTTTTCTGTAAAAAATATTTATAGTAATTCCACACAGAAAGCATCCCATGGAGCCAAGATTTGTTTTTCAAAAACTTCCTGAGCTGTGGTGTTTTCAATCAAGACAGATTTGACTTTTCCTTCTACGATCAAGTCTTGCTCTTCATTGGACAAGTTAGCCACAACTAGGAAACGACGGTCCCCATCTTTACGGATATAGGCAAATACCTTTTCAACCGTATCAAGCAATTCAAAATCAGCTCGAATCAGCCAACTATTCTCCTTACGGATTTTAACCAGTTTCTGATAGGTATAGAAAATAGAATCTGGATTTGCCAGCGCTTCTTGAACGTTGATTGCTTGATAGTTTGGGTTGACTGCCAACCAAGGTTGACCTGTTGAGAAACCAGCGTTTTTGCTCTCGTCCCATTGCATTGGGGTACGGGCATTATCACGTCCAATGACACGGATACTGTCCATGATTTCTTCCATCGGAACACCTTTTTCAAGAACTTCACGCGCATAGTTCAGAGATTCAATATCTTCTACTTGGTCCAGCGTTTCAAACGGATAGTTGGTCATCCCAATCTCCTCGCCTTGGTAGATATAAGGTGTTCCTCTCATGAGATGAAGCAAGATTGCAAAGGCTTTGGCAGATTTTTCGCGGTATTCTTGGTCATTTCCCCAGATTGAGACGATACGAGGGAGGTCATGATTGTTCCAGAAGAGCGAATTCCAACCGTCCTCAACTCCTAACTCTGTCTGCCATTTGTTGAAGATTTCTTTTAACTTAGGGATATTCAGCTCTTTTTGATAGTGCCATTTAGGTTGCCCTTCCTGATACTGAAGACCGATATGTTCAAACTGGAAGACCATAGACAATTCTTGCCCCTTTGGATCAGAGTAGAGCTTAGCGATCTCTGGAGTTGCTCCCCAAGTCTCTCCTACTGTCAAGAGATTCTTATCTCCAAAGGTCGCCTGATTCATCTCCTTGAGATAAGGGTGGAGCATAGGACCATTATTGACTACTTTCTCGTCAGGAATTTTCCCAATCATGTCAATGACATCCATGCGGAAACCACCAATGCCTTTATCAATCCAGAAGTTCATCATCTCATAAATTTTCTGACGAAGTTTTTCATTTTCCCAGTTAAGATCCGGCTGTTTCTTACTGAAAAAGGTGGAGATAGTATTGACCTGACTTTTCATCATATTCCCAAGCAGATCCACTAAAGATAGAATCTAGGTCGTTGGGTTCATCTCGCCAAATATAGTAGTCACGTTCAGGGCTGTCAGGATTTTCACAGGCCTCGACAAACCAAGCATGCTCATCTGAAGTATGATTGACCACTAAGTCCATGATGATACGAATATCACGTTTCTTAGCTTCCGCGATCAGTTGGTCCATATCCTCCATGGTCCCGAAAATATCCGCAATCGCTTGATAATCAGCAATATCATAGCCATTATCATCCATAGGACTGTCATAAACTGGAGAAAGCCAAATCGCTGTAATTCCTAACTTGGCTAGATAGTCTAACTTACTGGTAATTCCTGGCAAATCGCCAATTCCATCTCCGTTGCTATCCATAAAGCTCTTAGGATAAACTTGATAGACTACGGCATTGTGCCACCATTTTTCTTGCATCTTCTTACCTCATTATTTTAATAATCTACAGTCTATGATAGCGCTTTTCAGATTTTTATGCAAGCGTTTGCCTAATCTTTTTGATTCCTTTTTTAACTCCATAGTTTCCTAACTTCCAATTTTTTATTATAATAGAGGTCAGAGGTAAAAAAATGAAAAAACAAGCTTTTAGTTCTGAACAATATTTGAATCTACAGCGCGACCACATTTTGGAGCGCATTAACCAATTTGACGGCAAGCTCTACCTGGAGTTTGGTGGCAAAATGTTAGAAGATTTCCACGCTGCTCGTGTTCTTCCTGGTTATGAGCCTGACAATAAAATCAAGCTCTTGCAAGAATTGAAAGAGCAAGTCGAGGTTGTAATTGCCATTAATGCTAGCAACATCGAACATTCCAAAGCACGTGGTGACTTGGGCATTTCTTATGACCAAGAAGTTCTTCGTTTGATTGATAAATTCAATGAATTGGGAATTTTTGTTGGCTCCGTTGTCATCACACAGTACGCTGGTCAACCAGCTGCAGATGCCTTCCGCAACCAACTTGAGAAAAACGGAATTGATTCTTATCTTCATTATCCAATCAAAGGATATCCAACAGATATGGATCACATCATTTCTCCAGAAGGTATGGGGAAAAACGACTACATCAAAACCAGTCGTAACTTGATTGTCGTAACGGCTCCTGGACCTGGTTCTGGAAAATTGGCAACTTGTATGTCAAACATGTACCACGACCAAATCAATGGTATCAAGTCTGGTTACGCTAAATTTGAAACCTTCCCAGTCTGGAATCTTCCCCTTCATCACCCAGTCAACTTGGCCTACGAGGCTGCCACAGCAGACCTTGACGATGTCAACATGATTGACCCCTTCCATCTCCAAACCTACGGAGAAACCACTGTCAACTACAACCGTGATATCGAGATTTTCCCAGTGCTCAAACGCATGTTGGAACGTATCCTAGGAGAGTCCCCATACTCTTCTCCGACAGATATGGGTGTCAACATGGTTGGTTTCGCTATTACAGATAATGAGGCTGCTATCGAAGCCTCTAAACAAGAAATCATCCGTCGCTACTATCAGACTGTTCTTGATTTCAAAGCCGAAAAAGTGGGCGAATCTGCTGTCAAGAAAATTGAGTTGCTTATGAATGACCTCGGCATCACACCTGCAGACCGTAAGGTTGCTGTTACTGCACGCCAAAAAGCTGAAGAAACTGGCGGACCAGCCCTAGGCCTTGAATTGCCAACTGGGGAAATTGTCACTGGTAAGAACTCAGAACTCTTTGGTCCTACAGCCGCTGCTCTTATCAACGCCATCAAGAAATCAGCTGACATCGCTAAAGAAGTAAAACTAATCGAACCTGAAGTTGTTAAGCCAATCCAAGGTCTTAAAATCGATCATCTCGGTAGCCGCAATCCACGCCTTCATTCAAATGAAATTTTGATTGCACTTGCTATCACAGCTACAGAAAATCCTGATGCTGCTCGTGCTATGGAAGAACTTGGTAACCTCAAAGGAAGCGAAGCCCACTCAACCATCATCTTAACCGATGAAGACAAGAATGTCCTTCGTAAACTAGGTATCAACGTAACCTTTGACCCTTACTACCAATACGACCGCTTGTATCGTAAATAAAGATTTCAACCTCTCCACTCTCGGAGAGGTTTTATCTCTGTCTCAGGAGCCAGCTTTGTGTTATAATGAAATTAGAAAACTGAAAGGATTTACCATGTCAAAAGAAGTTATTGTTGAAAGTTTTGAACTTGACCACACTATTGTTAAAGCACCCTATGTTCGCTTGATTGGGGAAGAAACAGGGCCAAAAGGAGACATCATCTCCAATTATGATATTCGCTTGGTGCAACCAAACGAAGACTCTATCCCTACCGCTGGCCTTCACACTATCGAACACCTCTTGGCAAAACTCATCCGTACCCGCATTGACGGTATGATTGACTGTTCACCATTTGGTTGCCGTACAGGCTTCCATATGATTATGTGGGGGCGCCACACCAGTGCTGAAATCGCGGCTGTTATCAAGGATTCGCTCAAGGAAATCGCTGAGACTACTACTTGGGAAGACGTCCCTGGAACAACCATCGAATCTTGCGGAAACTACAAGGATCACAGCCTCTTTTCTGCTAAAGAATGGGCAAAACTCATCTTGGAACAAGGGATTTCAGATGATGCCTTTGAACGCCATGTCATCTAAACACAAAAAAGGAACCAGTTTTTCAGCTGGCTCCTTCTTTTTTATGCTCAAAATTCTGTCTTAGGCTTTTTCACGAATGACCAAAACACCATCTTCCATATCAGCTTCTAGGTGTTTAGCATCAAGGTTATCCAAGTGGAAATCTGTGACTTTGTCACGGATTTGTTGTTCAACCACACGACGGAGTGGACGAACACCCATAACTTCATCGTAGCCTTCCTCAGTCATGTATTCTTTAGCAGCTTCGCTCACTGCCAAGTCAATGTCTTTCTTAGAAAGCGTCTTGTTAACTTCAACCAACATAAGGTCTACAATCTTAGAAAGATCTTCTTTGCTCAAGTGTGAGAATTCGATGACAGCATTGAAACGGTTAAGGAATTCTGGACGGAAGTAAGGTTTCAAACGATCCATCAATTCTGGTTTATCAGCATCTTCTGTCAAGTTAGCTTCGTAACCAAAGCCTGCGTTTGAAGTTGCGATAATCACCGTATTCTTGAAGTTGACAGTGTTACCTTGACCATCTGTCAAACGACCATCGTCCAAAACTTGAAGGAGAAGGGTGATGACTTGAGGGTCAGCCTTTTCAATTTCGTCGAGAAGGACGATTGAGTATGGATTGCGACGGACGCGTTCTGTCAAGGTATTGTTGTTGTCATCGTAACCAACATAACCTGCAGTTGTACCAATCAATTTAGATACGGCTGTGCGGTCGCTGTATTCTGACATGTCCAAACGGATGATAGCATCTTTCGTTCCGAACATATCAAGAGCCAATTGTTTAGCCAACTCAGTCTTACCAACACCAGTAGGACCTACAAAGAGGAAGCTACCGATTGGACGGTTACCTTCATCAAAACCAGCACGGTTACGACGGATAGCTTTTGCTACTGCTTCAACGGCCTTATCTTGACCAATAACTTTCGTCTGCAAACGATGCCCCATATCTTTCAAACGTTCGATGTCCGTAGCCCCCATTTGAGATACTGGAATACCCGTCATACGTTCTACAGATTCAGCCACATCGTTGACACTTGCAGTCACTTTCATATCTTCTGTATGGTTTTCGATTTTCTTTTCCAATTCTGCAATGCGTGTTTTATAGTTTAGAGCTGCTTCAAAATCTTCTGCCTCAACTGCTTTTTCTTGCTTGTCTTTTTCTGCCTCAATTTCACGTTCAACAGCATGAACATCTGTTACTGGATGCTGAGCTGCCAAGTGAGCCGCCGTAACATCGACAAGGTCGATAGCCTTATCTGGCAAGCTACGTTGTGGAATATATTGAACAGAGTAATCAACGGCAGCTTTTAAGACTTCATCTGGCAAAATAACATTGTGGTGTTGTTGATAAAGATCTCGAATACCTTGAAGAATCTTGAAAGTATCTTCAGCAGATGGAGCATTGACCTTGACTTCGTTGAAACGACGAGCAAGGGCTGCATTTTTCAAGATAGTATTACGGTATTCATCTTGAGTAGTTGCGCCAATCACTGTCAATTCTCCACGTGAAAGAGCTGGTTTCAAGATATCAGCAAGACCTTTAGACCCTTGACCATCACCTGTGCTACCAGCACCGAGAATTTGGTGAATTTCATCAAAGAAGAGGATAATATTCCCTGCTTCTTTCACTTCATTGACTAGGTTTTGGACGTTTTCTTCAAAGCTACCACGGTATTGAGTACCAGCCTCAAGACCTGAGATATCAATAGAAATAATTTCCTTGTTCTTAATGGCAGCTGGAACATCGCCATTCACAATGGCTTGCGCTAGGCCTTCGACAACTGCTGTCTTACCAACACCTGCGTCTCCAACCAAAACAGGATTGTTTTTGGTACGACGTGAGAGGATTTCAGATGTTTCTTGAATTTCCTTGTTTCGTCCGATAACAGGATCCAGCTTGCCCTCACGTGCTTCTGCTGTCAAGTTTCGACCTAGTTTTGCAAGGACACCGTCTTGTTTCATACCTGAAGACTGTTGTTTCATTTGTCCATCAGTTTCTGCATTTCCTGGCAATTGACCAGTTGCACGATAGTGAGCAAATTCCTCAGGTGTGACTTCACGTCCATTAATCAAGTAACGGCGATTTTCAGAACTATATCCTCGCATACCACCCATCAATTGGTTAAATAAATCATCCATGTTGTTAAAATTATTAAAGTTGTTGTTCATATTCTTTACCTCTTTTTATTTACTTAGTTATGATTACTGATATTGACTATCTTTGACCTTTATCTTAAAAAATTTAGACTAGCTAGATTGCTACTCTACGTACTATTTCTGGTTTTTCTTTTTCAAGCAGGAGTAGACTATCTTTACTTCTGAAGATTTCTAGATTAAACATAGACCCCACCTCTTTCTATTTTACTTTAAACAAGTGTTTTAGTAAGGTTTTCATTTACCTTACGTTCATAATATACTACATTAGTCAGAAAAGGTCAAGGGTTTTGACTTTAATTGACCAATATTTTTTAAACAGCAAAAACACCCTGAAATATCAGGGTGCCATTCTTACATCAAATACAAAATTGCTAGGGTCAGGAGACTTGCTAGAAGCCCCACTCCCCAAAAGAAGAAGTCAACCTTCCACTCGCTCCAAGGATTTCCTTTACCAGACAATCCTCCAAGCTCAAAATGGTGATGCACAGGCGTCATACGGAAAATACGTTTACCACCAGTCATTTTGAAATAGCCGACTTGCATCATAACCGAAGTTGTTTCAAAGACATAAATAATTCCGATAATCAAGAGAGTCCATTCTTGGTGGAGAGCCATTGAAATAGCTGCCAGCATTCCACCGAGAGCCAAACTTCCCACATCTCCCATAAAGACCTTAGCAGGCTTATGGTTAAAGACAAAGAAACCGAGCAAACCACCAATCATGGCAAGAATCACTAGAAGGATATCCATCTGACCTTGCACATAGGCAATAACGCCATAGGCAGACAAACTAATCACAACGGAAATACTAGCCAGACCGTCAATACCATCTGTCAAGTTCACTGCGTTTGAAAAACCAACTAGCCAGAAAAGAGCGAAGACAATATAGAAAATCCCTAGATGTACTTGATAACCAAAGACAGAAAGCATATCGCCACCACGCTCATAGAAAAGGTAGAAAATGACGCCACCTAGAAGCTGAAGAGCCAATTTCTGTTTGGGATTAAGGCCCTCATTGATTTTACGGAAGACCTTGAGGAAGTCATCTAAAAAACCAACCAAGCCATACAAGACCAAAATAAATAAAATCATACCAACATTGTTGCTGAGTTGGTTACTAAATAAGGCAAGAAAGAAGGCGACTAAAACAGAAGCAATTAAGAAAACCAAACCTCCCATTGTAGGAGTCCCAGCTTTTGCCTGGTGCTGTTTGACATCCTCATGCATTTGCTGGCCTGTAATTTGCGCCTTTCTATAAAATTGGATAAATGCCGGAATTCCTACTAAAGTTAGTAAAAATGTCACAACTCCAGCACTGATAGAAATAAACATATTAGTCTCCTAAAGTTAATTTAATTTTTTTAATGTTTTTGATAGCTGTATTAGTCCGAACATCTTGCTTCTGAACGACGGAACCTGAACCTTCAAATTCCAACTCAATATCCAACCATTTAGCAAAGGTCTCAGCAGTCTCTTTTTTCCAGCCATACATGTCTGGAATTTCTTCTACCTTATCCGATAAAAGGAGAACTTGTTGGTTTGGTGCAAGATTGGTCCCTTCTTCTACAGATGATTCTTTAATCTTTGTTCCAGTACCTACAACGATTGGTTGCACAATATTTCGGCGTAAGGCTTCTGCCAAATCACCAGGTGAAATATCCTTGATGCTAGGCATTGCATAAGAAGACTCTGTCGTCACTTGATCTAAATTCTTAGCAGGAGATTGAAGATTGAGAGATTCTTTCATAGCTGAAGCTCTTTCAAGAATTGGGTTGGCAAATTCTCCCAATTGGATACCTGAATAATGTTCAGGCTGTTGAACCGTTACATACAAGATAAAATCAGGATTTTCAGCAGGGTTCATGGCCACAACCGAGAAAATGTAGTTGGTAGAACCAACTAAGTAGCCTCCATTTTTCTCGTCGGCGATTTGGGCTGTACCAGACTTGAGGGCTACATTTTGACCTGGGACATTGACAGTTGCTTTCCCAGTACTATGATTGTACATAGTTCCATATCTAGGATCTGTTCCTACTAAGACCATATGAGTCCGAGTTTGACTTGCCGCATCTTTCGAAACTGGATTTCCTACAATCTCTTTTTGAGATTTACGAGCGGTTCGATCATTTGGATCATACAAGGCCGTAATAAATTTTGGTTCCAACATAACCCCATCGTTGGCAATGGCTGTAAAAGCACGTAGCATCTGGGTCTGCGTTACAGAAATCCCCTGACCAAATGCACTCATGGCAATATTGACAATATTATCTGCAGGCAATTGACCTGTATACTCATCAGTCAGACCAAAGCGAGTTGGGACCCCAAATTTAAAGCGGTTTAGATAATCCAACCAAGTAGCATCTCCCATTTTTTGTTCAAGTAGACTCATTCCAACATTACTGGAGTGAGCGAAACCTTGTAAGAAAGTCATCATCCCACCACCGGTCAAACCTTCATTAACGTCCCAATCTCGAATCGTCGCATCCGCTATTTTTAATTCACTGCTATTGAAGTATTCTCCACCTGGGAAAGTATTATTATCAATAGATGCTGCTAGCGTCATGACCTTCATGGTTGATCCTGGTTCATAGTTACTTTGATAAAGGATATCACGCCAAACAAAGTCCTCAGTGATTCCTTCTTTAGTATCTGCATTAAAGGTAGGTCGTTGGGTGGTAGCGAGAATTTCACCGGTCTTTGCACTGACCAAGGTCGCGGTCATATACTTACCTTTTACTTTTTCTAGAAAGGCATCCATCTGAGTTTCCATGAAAGATTGTAGCGGACTAGACAATGTTGTATAAACATCCTTGCCATCCACAGTTTGTTGCGATACCAGTTCTGTACCTGGTACGATATTTCCTACACGGTCTTTTTCATAGGTAATAATACCGTCTGTCCCAGCAAGAATGGTATTTAAAGAACTCTCCAAACCAGAAGTCCCTAACAAACTCTTACTACCATCCTCATTTTCATGAAGTTGGGCTAAGCCAATAAAGCTAGAAGCAAATTGTCCATTTGGATAGCTTCTGTTAGGGCTAGTTGTGAAGTCAATCCCTTCCACACTAGCATCTTTCAAGTCTTTTTTAATAGCCATCATATTGGCATAGGTAATCCCATTTCCTTTTGCACCAAAGGAAACTTGAGTTAGATTTGGTTGAGCTAATTGCTCTTTCACATAAGCTTCATCCATATCCAAATACTTATGGAAGACTTCAGCTACCTTATTAAACTGCGAATCCTCTACATAAAGAATTTTTCCCGTTGCTGACTTGTATTTTTTATCAATAACAGCATAGACGTTATAAGAGGTCGCATCTTCAGCGATAGGCACTCCATTTCGGTCATAAATAGTCCCGCGTTTGGCAGGTACTGTTCGAGTTGTTTGGTGAACCTTTTTAGCTTCTTTTACCAAGTCAGTACCAAATATATTACCTTTTGCGATAATATAAGCAAAATTGGCCAAAAAGAGGGCGAAAAGAGCAACAGCTACAAAGCTGAGGTACTTGCCAACTATCCTACGATTTTTTGCTGGAGATTTACGATTTTTTATCGCAAATCGGGTTATTTTTTCTGTCCATTTCATATCTTACTCCGCTGTCCGGATATTTTCATTATTCAATTTCAAATCTTTTTTATCTGCAATCTCTTTCAAGCGCTCTGAACGAATCAATTCATTCACTTCCTGCTTAGCATCATCGAGCTCTGTCTTCTTTTCCTCTATCTGCGCATTGATTTTTGTTAAATCACTTTGCACTTGCAAGAGTCGTGTCTGCATAAAGATAATGCTCACTGCTAAAACGAGAGCCGTAAAAGCGATGGAAAGATAAAAAGCCTTCTCCACACGTGAGAATTTTTTTATACGATTCTGCAAGAATTGACTGGTTGTTTCTTTCTTATCTAGCATTTTTTCCTCTTACTTGTGAATTTTTCTGGCCACGCGCAACTTGGCTGAGTGCGAGCGGTTATTGGCTTCTAATTCTTCTGCACTTGGCAAGATTGGCTTACGGGATACTAATTCCATCTTGGGCTTGAGATCATCTGGGATGAAGGGTAAACCTTTTGGAACTTCCACTGTTGAAGCTTCCTTGAACAATTGCTTGGTCAAGCGGTCTTCTAAGGAATGAAAGGTAATCACTGAGATTCTACCATCTAGAGCCAACATCTCCATAGCCTGCTGGATGGATTCATCTGCTGCTCCCAGTTCATCATTGACTTCAATTCGAATAGCCTGGAAAATCTGCTTGGCAGGATGGCCCTTCTTCTTGAGCTCCTTGGCCGGTTTAGCCGACTTAATAATCTCTGCTAACTCAGTCGTTGTCTCGATTGGCTTGACTTCACGCGCTTGTTCAATCTTACGCGCAATCTGTTTAGAAAATTTATCCTCACCATACTTGAAGAAAATACGAACCAAGTCATGATAGTCATAATTGTTCACTACTTCATAGGCTGTCAGACTAGCTTCCTGATTCATCCGCATGTCCAGTGGTGCATCCTTTTTATAAGAAAAACCACGCTCACGCTGGTCCAATTGAGGACTAGACACTCCCAAGTCATAACAAATTCCATCAATTTCTTGAACACCAGCTTCGCGCAAACGTTCCTGTAAATGACGGAAATTATCCTTGATAAAAGTCACCATCCCTTTTTCGATATAGGGTGCCAAACGTTTTTGCGCGTTGTCAATAGCATTCTGGTCCTGGTCAAAGGCATAGAGATGGCCTTTTTCACTTAATTTACTTAATAAATATTCGCTATGGCCCGCTCCACCCAAAGTCGCATCAACGTAGATACCGTAAGGCTTTACGTCGAGCATATCAATCGTTTCGTGGAGTAAGACCGTTACATGATGAAATTCTTTTGTCATATCCTATCTATTTTACCACAAATCTGACTAGCTTGCACTAGTCAGACAAATAGGGCAAAAACAAGTAAAATTTCTTTAAGAAATATGTCAAATATGCTTGACATTCAGTCCATAGAAGAATATAATATAGTCAAATATATACGACACAAATCAGAAAGGAGAACAGATGAATCGTGTGAAAGAATTTCGCAAGGAACTGGGTATTTCCCAGCTCGAACTCGCCAAGGATATCGGTGTCTCGAGACAAACCATCAATATGATTGAAAACGACAAGTACAATCCAACCCTGGAACTCTGTCTCAATCTCGCCCGCAGCCTCCAAACTGACCTCAACAGTCTCTTTTGGGAGGAAGATTTTTAAAAAAGGAGCCAACTTATGAAAAAAGAAACCTTCACTGAAAAACTCATCAAACGCACATACGGCATTTCTGGTCCCCTTGACGAATACAAACGGCGAGAGGCCGATCGTATCGGCAATCAAGTCTTTATCGTCCTCTTTTATCTGATGATTTTCGGAAATCTTATTCCACTCCTTCTGGCCTATAAATTTCCTCAAGAAGTGGCTCTGGTCTATCCTCCTCTGATTTTAGTGATTGCCCTCATCGCTGCTAGCTATGTCACCTACCAAATGAAAAAAACAGGAATTACAACTATTGAACCAGATATGCTGAGTGAGAAAGAAAGTAAGCAACTACACCACCCAGGTCTTAAAGCAGGTTTGTTCTTTGGTCTATGGATGTTTTTTATAACTCCTCTTCTAAGTATACTCATAGGTGAAGGTCAGGACTATTTTCATTCTCTTCTCACTATAAGAAATGGTGTATCAAGCATTCTCGGTTCTATCTTCTTCGGAGCAAGCATACAGTTTCTCATCTCCCGTCGCATTGCAAAAACTAAGAAAGATCAAAATAAGGATTAGGAGGTGCCTTATGAAATCACTAGTAACTTTACTTACCTATCATATTTTGTTCAGTTCTCTGCTCATCTTCATCATCATTTCAGGGAACTTGCCAATCGACGAGACATTCCTCGTGCTAGTCTTTATTCTAGCACTTAACAAAGGACTGACTTATCTAAAGATTGACTCCCCAAAAACGCGCACACTTAACTTAGCACTGTACTTTATGATTCTATCTTTACCACAACTGATGATCGTCTCAAGCGATTGGAAATATTATTTACTGCTGACTATCGCTAGCCTTTCTTCTATCACTTATCTTTATTATCTCTATCAATTCGTAAAAGAAACAAAATAGCATCGTTCATTTAGGAGAAATCACCCATGAAAAAAGAAGACTTAACAACTCGCCTACTTCGAAATTTCTTTCATATCCAAGGGCCTTTTGATGAATGCCGTCAAGAGGTTATCTACAAGGCTTGCGCCCGTTCCATGATCCAAATCTTTTACTCTTCCTTCATTCTCTTCCTATTCTATATTTTGTTCGGAAGCTTTATAGAAATTGTTCGAAATGTTATGCCCTACATCTATTTTGGACTCATTTTGTTCATGAGTATAAAAGCTCAAAAAGCCGTCCAAGAGCTTCATCTTGAAAAGGATGACAAATCAGAAATCATCCTCAAAACCTACAGCAAAGCCCAAATCAAATTCCGAAGCTGGATTGTGTTTATCAGTATTCAGATTGGCTTCTTTACCTTACTCATCTTTCATAAAGTCTTCGTTCAGCAGATGTCCCTTTCAGATTTTGGAAAGTTGCTCATGCAATTCGATAAAAGTATTCCTTTCCTGATGTATAGCCTCATTATCGGAAGCATTTTTGGAACCCTGACCTACGGATTTCTATCACTACAGGAGGAGAAAACTCCTAAAAATACCAAACAGAAGGAGAAAAGCAAGCAATGACTTCACTATACGATTTTTCAGTCTTGAACCAAGACAATCAAGAAACTCCACTAGAGACCTATCGTGGTAAGGTTCTCTTGGTTGTCAACACTGCTACTGGATGTGGTTTAACGCCCCAGTACCAAGGACTTCAAGAACTCTATGATCGCTATCAAGAACAAGGTTTTGAGATTTTAGACTTCCCTTGCAATCAGTTTATGGGACAAGCACCAGGCGGCGCAGAGGAAATCAACGCCTTCTGTAGCCTACATTATCAAACCACCTTCCCACGTTTTGCCAAGATCAAGGTCAACGGTAAGGAAGCAGACCCTCTCTATGTTTGGTTGAAAGAACAAAAATCTGGCCCACTGGGAAAACGAGTCGAATGGAATTTCGCTAAGTTTCTCATTGGTCGTGATGGGCAGGTCTTTGAACGCTTCTCTTCAAAAACAGACCCAAAACAAATTGAAGAGGCGATACAAAAACTACTATAATTTCACAATCTCACTATTATTAGTTCTCCTTTAGCCTAAGAATAGTGGGATTTTTTGATGGGCTTTGACTTGAATAGAAAAACACCCCATGATATGAGCCATGAAGTGTTGTAAAAATGATACATTTACAGCAGACTCCCCTCTACTGACTACTATTTTTAACCCCAGCATATACATAGGTCCTATTTCTAGGACACGCTTTTTCCGTTACCACCCTAAAATAAAAGCTATGCTCCCGCCCATCCTTGGCATTTTCCTTGTTTAAGACAAAGTAGTTTTTCTGATTCATCGCCATGGTTCGTAGGATGTCATCAATCAAAAAAGTCAAGGGTACGTTCATGGCAGAATATTTTTGAAAATCCTCTTCAAAACGAATATAGTCATCTGAAAAATAATCCATCTGCAGTTTGTTTTCATACAGCTCTTTTCTAGTCATAAACTCCCTCCTCCCACAGTCGAATTTCTAGGATATCTGCAACCTCTATCAACCTATATCCCTCGTTTGTCCTAATAGATAGAGTCTGATGTGATAACTCTCTCACCACACCGATGATAGTCGCCTTCTGCTTCTTTTCCTTTAGCACAAAACTTCCCTTCAGTTGGCCAACATAAAGCCGAGAAAGCAAGTGCAACTTCTCATCTGGAGTCAAATCCGTCGAAAAATCAACACGATTTTTTTCTTCACTAAGCGAACTGGTGTGTTCTGAAAGGTAAAAGCCCATCCACTTCTGCATCCCTGGATCTTGATAATCTCGCGCGGATTGAAAGGGCAAATAAGAACGATCAATCATTGTAATCCATCTAATCCTCCAGCAGAATGTCCCCCAATCAGCTTGCTTCTGGCAAGACTCCTAGAGGCTTCTTCCAGTGCATTGGCCTTTAAGAGAGAAGTGAAACCAAATTGTTCCCGAATGGAGTCAATGGCCGTCTGGAGCCTTTCTTCTTTTTCTAACTTGTCAACATCATCAAAAAGGGAAATTAAACCAACGGACTCGTCTACAAAGCCTGAATAGTTAACTCCGACACTTCTGACCGCCCCAGAAGTGTATTTGTTATGAAATAGCTTCAAAACATAATTCGTTAAGACAGCGGTATTATTGGTAGCTTCGACCTTCATTTGTGTGTGAATAGATGGCCTGACCTCCTGTTTAGAGAAACCAAGATAGATAGAGACAAGAGTTGTTTTCTTACCCGCCCTTCTCAGTCTAATAGCTACCTGCTCAGCCATTTCCCGGAGAATAATTTCAATATCCCGTAGCTTCACGTAGTCTCTCGGCAAGATTTGAGAATTTCCCAAGCCCTTGGATTTGGCTTTATAGGGCTTATGAACATTACTTTCATCAATCCCGTTAGCATGAAACCACAAACGCAGGCCAGCCTGACCCAGAGCTTTCTTTAGCTGGTCTGGATTACTGGTGGCCAATTCCTTGATAGAATAAATCCCCAGAGTATGCAAGCGTTTCTCCATCCGCCTGCCAATCCCCCAAAAGTCCGTCATCTTAGGGATAGCCCAGACCTTCTCTTCCACATCCTGGTAAGACCAGTTGGCCCTCATGGTCGGGGTGTGCTTAGCCTCATTATCCAGAGCCAACTTGGCCAGTAAGGGATTGGCATTGGACATGCCTACTGTAGAGTAAATCCCTGTCTTCCTCCAAATATCCCTCTGAATGCGAGCAGAAAGCAGATCCAGCTTGTCTTTACGGGATAGACTCTTATCTGGGATGAAATAGTTAAGCGAACTAGTCAGGTCAATAAAGCCCTCATCAATCGAGTAGGGATAAATATCATCTGGGCTGCCATAGTTTTGAAAGATTCGCTGGATTTCCATATTGACTGCGATGTATTCATCCATCCTAGGAGGCACAATCAAGGTCACCTGAGCCCAATCTTCAATGTAGCGAACATAATCCGAGTCAGTCGGTAGCCCTTGCTTTCGAGCATTGTAATAGGAAAATTTGCGGGTCTTGATATCAAAGGGCAGATCATAGGCTCGACCAACATTTGACTTGCCAAAAATCTTCTTAAACAGGGGAGAGGAGGCTAGTATAAGACCAGTTGAGTTATCCGCGCGACTCATGACACAAAGCGAGGTTTTCAGCGGATGTAAGCCCCTTTTCACGCACTCAACACTGGCATAAAAGGATTTCATATCAACAAAGGCAATGTCACTTTTGGGCTCTCTGGAATAATCAAAGTAGCCCATTGGCTAGCCCTCCATCGGCACAAAGTTCCCAACGATAATTCCCACAATCCGAGGATCTTCCTCATAAGAGATGAAAATATCCTTGTATTTAGGATTGATAGAGACCAGACGCAATCCATTCTCCTCTCGATAAACCCGTTTGATATAGGTCTGGTTGTTACAAACCACTGCATAAACCGCCCCGTCATAGTCAAATCCTGTCTCTCGGATCAGAGCTACTGAACCATTTTGGTATTTAGGTTCCATGGAGTCCCCAGACACCCATGACGCAAAATCGTGGGCCAACTCCTCATTAAAGTAAACCGTATCAAAATTCTGATCATCGTAGACCGAAGCCCCAATCCCTGCTGACATGCGTTCATAAACACGATACTCGTAGAGGCGCTCTGGCATAGGAGCCACTTTCTGGGTCTGTTCTTCTTGAGCCAGGTTGCGAGCATAGAGAACAACCTTCTCCTTCCCTTGCTTGGAGAGGCTATGGTAGAGACGGACAATCTCAATCTGAGTGAAATAGCCTTTTGCGACTTTTAAAATCTTCTCTAGCTGAGTAACTTTCTCCTTAGACGGTTCTTTGATTCCACGTTCCCAAGATGAGTAAGCCTGGAAACTAATCCCAAGTTGCTCTGCAATTTCCTTCTGTGTTAATTTTAACTCTTTCCTACGAGCCTTGAGTTTTTCCGGCTGATACATACTTCACCTCCTATTATGATGCTTTAATGGACATTATCTCCCTTAGAAAGACTAATCGATGCTTGAATCCAGATTTTTAGAACTCAACCAATATGGTTTAGTTTTATTATATAAAAAAAGTAGACAAATGTCTACTAGGAAAATCAGAAACATCGTGAGTTTTATACTCAATGAAAATCAAAGAGCAAACTAGGAAACTACCTGCAGGCTGTACTTGAGTACGGCAAGGCGACGTTGACGCGGTTTGAATTTGATTTTCGAAGAGTATTAATCAAACTAAAAGGACCTAGCCCTACACAATACAGAACTAAATCCTTTAAATAAATAATTGATCTAACTTTTAAAATCCCTACAGAAATTCCAGTTTTTCTCTATTTGATACCAGACATTAGTTTTTCAATACGTGGAACGTAGAAGAGTAAGATAATACCGAATACAATCGTAATTCCTCCAACAATTCCATAGTAAGCCACTTCAGTTTCGCTTGTATAAAATTTTACAATTTGAGCATTGATAGCTTGGGCAGCTGCATTACTCAAGAACCAGATAGACATCATTTGTGCTTGGAAGGATTTTGGTGCTAACTTAGTAGTGACTGATAGACCAATCGGCGAAATCAGCATTTCCCCTACAATCACAATAGCCCAACTCATAATCAACCAGAGAGGACTGACCTTAACATCTGTCCCAAAGAGCATCCCTGGTAACATCATCCACAAGAAGGATAAACCTGCAGCAAATAAACCGTAAGCAAATTTCTTAGCAGATGATGGTTGCTTTTTACCCATTTTCCCCCACAACCACGCAAAAATCGGCACATAAATCATAATGAAAAGGGGATTGATACTTTGGAAAAAGCTAGATGGAAAATGAATCTGATTCCCAAATACATTAAAGTAAAGTTGAGTTTGATCATCCGCAAATAGAGCGAGAACAACAGAACCCTGTTCCTCAATAGACCAGAAGAGTACTCCAGCGATAAATAGAGGAATGTAGGCAAATACTCGAGATCTCTCAGTGGCAGTTATTTTCTGACTAGATAAAATCTTAAAGAAATAGTAGATTGGAATAATTACAGCAATCACTGTAAAGATATTAACAATCATATCCACGTTAAATTGGTGAGTAAAGACTAAACCTATAACCACAAGAATAACCATGACAAGTGTAATTAGCAAGCGTTTAATCAAGGTCTGCTGGTCCTTCTGTGAAAGTGGATCAGTGGGGTAAAGACTTGATTCAGGCAGATATTTCTTCCCATCTAAAACATACTTCACCAAACCAAAGAACATCCCAATGGCAGCTAATGAGAAACCTAGATGGAAATTGACTTCCTGACCTAGATAACCTACTAAATAAGGGGCAACGAAGGCACCTAAGTTAATACCAAAGACAAAGATACTAAAACCTGCATCCCGTCTATCATCCTCTTTCTCATAAATTCCCCCCACCATATCTGAGATATTGGGTTTTAAAAATCCAGTTCCAAAGATAATCAAGGCAATAGAAAGATAGAGAGCCACTTGTCCAAAAGGTGTTGCCAAAGCAATATGCCCTAGCATAATCAGAATCCCACCGTAAAAGACAGTCTTACGGCTTCCTAAAATACGGTCACTGACAAAACCACCAATAACCGAGGACAAAAATACCAGCGAGCCATAAATAGCCATAACCGATGCAGCTGTGGTCTTCTCCATCCCCAATCCACCATCTTGCACACTATAGTACATATAGTAAAGTAGGATAGCTCGCATCCCATAGTAAGAAAAGCGTTCCCACATCTCTGTAAAGAAGAGGGTGGACAAGCCCATAGGATGTCCAAAAAATGTTTTCTGTTTTTCCATATATATTCTCCTTTAACGATATAATAATTCATTTTACAGAATTTTCAAACAAATGTCAAACAAATCCTGTTTGTTTTAGAAAATTTTCTGAAAAAATCACACGTCTCATACTTAATTCCATCATAAAAATCCATTTCAGACTAACTTCCACTTCGGTCAGGCGAGCGAAAGTTACTTTGAAAAATCACCTTTAAAAATTTGCTCTTGTTTAGTTTAAAAAATATTTCAAACCTTGAAACATACTTATCCTTTCCTCTTCAGTAAACAAAAAACATCCCTATGCCAAACTTGTAATTACTAAAATACAAGTCAATAAGCATCGAGATGTAAAACTATTACACATTAAAAAATAAATAATAGAAATTGTGTACGAAATGTCTCAATTAGTTTTGGCTAGTAAATATTATTTCCAATAAACGTCCTCTCAATTCCTTATCCTGATGATGCAAGATATTCATTAACTCATGAGAATTTTTAGCATTGATGAATTCATTTAACAATCGATCTTTTAATTCATATGGAAGAGAAGCCATCTTTAGTAGTCCAAAAACTTCGTCATCTAGAGATGTTGTTTTATTATCTTTACATTCAAATCTAGCTGTAGTATTCTTATTTGGCAATTCAATGATAGACACATTCGTTCCTTTAAAATGAATTCTATGCCTTCTATTGCTTGGAAGGATACTAGACTCTCCTTGTAATGCTAACTCTACCATACCCATTTCCCAGTCGATTGATAATCTTGTTTTATATCTTTGACCATTTTGATCTTCAATCATTTCAAAAGAATGTTGTTTGCCTGGGAATACATACCAATCTACAACTTCAGGTAAATCAACACCCATATCTATCTCAGAACCAACCAATGGAATGATTGCACCACTTTTGGCAAACACAGGAATAGTCGAAATGTCTCTATAAACACTTAAGTTCACGCCACCTGTGTATTTTTTCTCTGAAAAGAAGTCATACCATTCACCTTCAGGGAACCATACATCTACTTTTGCAGATTGAAATGCCAAATCCATCTTTTCTACAATGGGAGCCACCATCAATTCTGTTCCAAAAAAGTATTGGTTTGGAACATTATAGCTCTCATCATTCTCTGGATAGAAATAGTACATTGGGCTGATTAATGGGGCGCCTTCCTCATGTGTCTTTACATTCATGGTGTATAGATATGGAATCATCTGATGTCTCAAACGAAGGTAATTCTTCATAATCTTAGATGTTGTTTCTGAAAAAAACCAAGGTTCTTTACTATTGAAGGGACTTCTAGAACTATGTAATCGAGTAATCGGACTAAAAACCCCAAACTGCAGCCATCTAGTTTGTAGCTCTTCGTCATAATCCCCCAACATATGTCCACCGATATCATGGCTCCACCAACTATAACCGATATTTGATGCTGTTGCTGTAAAATAAGGTTGAAATCTTAACGAATTCCAACTAATAATAGTATCCCCTGAAAAACCAACAGGGTAGCGGTGACTACCAGGACCTGCATATCTTGATAAAATTAAGCCACCTTCTGAATGTTTACAACTATCCTGATAATGATAATGGTTTAAAAGCCATAGTGGATCCAACATGCCTTGTGTCCCTTGTTGCCAGTCAATCCACCAAAAATCTACTCCTTGCTTTTCTAGCTCATAATGAACATCTTTAAAGTAGGCTTCCCTAAAAGAAGGATTAAAAAAATCAAAAATGGCAGGTTCTTCTAGTTCTACATTTAACCCCAATCGTTTTGCTACCTGAGGATAAGCTTCTTCATAAGCTCGTATACCATCAGCAGGATGGACATTTAAGGAGAGTTTTAACTTTCTATCATGGAGTTGTTGCAATAACTGTTCTGGATTAGGTATTAAGTTTCTATTCCAACTATAGCCTGTCCAACCACTTCCAAAACGGGATGGAATTTCAGTTATATGCCAATCCATATCTAATACACCGATAGATAATGGAATCTTCTCTGTTTTAAATCTGTCTATTAAATTCAAGTATTCATCCGACGTATATGGCCAATACCTACTCCACCAATTACCTAAAGCATATCTTGGCAACAAGGGTGTTGAACCAGTCAAATGGTAAAAGTCTCTGATTGCTCCTCTATAATCATGCCCATAGGCAAAGAAATAGAGGTCGATTTGATTTTCTCTCTCCATATAACCAGACTGTTCATCCCAAATAAATCCTTGAGAATCATCCAGTAAGGCAATACCATTTCGACTAATAATTCCATCTTCTAATGGGATTGCGCCATCTGCCTTATCCAGAGTCCGAGCTGTTCCTTTTAACGTTTCAATAGATTCACCAAAATACCAGCGACTACCATATACAGCAAAATTTCCTTTTAATTCTATAAATAAATTTTCGGCGTTAAATTCTCCTTTATTAAAGTGCAAATGAAAATAGTCCGTCATAATATCTAGTACGTTTGATGTCTCGATATAATCTAACGAAACTTGGCCAAAATCTCTATTATAGATAAGTTGTGTCGTTCTATCCTCAAAATTTCCAGTTTGAGAATATTCTAACCTTACTAGCTTGTCTGTTAATACAGAGATTCGATAAAACTCTCCCTTAAAAATTTTCACTTTGTTTCCCTCCTTTTATTAAATTGCCTTACTTTATCAAACATTTTATTCGTTATCATTACATTCATCAATCCGCAAAAAGCAAATCCCCCAAATGTAAATACGTAAATAGCTGTTAAAACTCGTTCTGGACTACTAAAACTCATATACAGTACAGAAATATTAAATAAAACCAAAATGATAGCTTGTATTGGATTTAAAATACAAATTAATACGCTATTTACAATACTATTTTTTAGATTATCTTTAAATAGACCAATATAGGGAAAAACAACACTCATTAAAAGTATTATAACAAATAAAAAGGGCAACACTAACAATAAACTATACTCTGAAAATAAACTTGAATAGCCCCAAAGACAATAGTTCACATATAAAAGTAATTCTATTAGGAGGATAAACAACCAAATAAAAGTTGATTGTTTTAAATTTTGTCTAAAGATCCGAAAATAATGATAAGCAATATCGGTATCTTTACCTTTTAAAATACGACACCACATTGTCGTAAGAGAAGTTAGTGATGCCCCAATTGTAACTATTGGAATACAACTAACAATAAATAGAGTATTTAAAATAATTAAATCTGTCAAAAAAGTTAAAATTCTAACCACTTTTCCATCTAATGAAAATAATTTTTGCATAATATATTCTCCATATAATCAATCGTCTCAACTCTATATTTTAGAATGTCAGTTGCACAAAAATATTACCCAAATTATTTAAAAAATATTTCTAAATTTCTTTAAAAATTAGAATAAAGGAAGCGAGGTAATCTGATGTTATCATTCTCGCTTCCTGTATTTAACTAGTCCTTGTTAGTACAACCAAGAGATCATATAAAATATTACTCTTTGATTTCTTTTTGGTAACGATTGTATGCTTCCTGTTGAATCTTCATAAATTCGTCCAATCCCATATTCTTAAGAGTTTCTTTGTATGAGTCCCATTCTTTTTCTATGCCACCTTCAACTACCCATTTAGATGCTTGTTGTTTGACATAAGATTCAATACTCACATAGATTGATGATAATTTGTTGAGTTCTTCTTGTGAATAAATTACATTAGGGTAAGCTGGCAACGCAAATTGTTTCAAATCTTGGTCCATCTTCAATTTCAATCCATCACCTTGTGTTTGATCGATTTCTACGCGACTATTGATATCATCGCTTACGTATTTAGGTCCAAAATCTCGAAGTGAATGAATCCATGCATACTCATCGGCTGATTTACCATCTTTAGGAGGTAATACTTTAAACTTATCACCATTCTTTTCAGTAGCTATGCCAAATGATCCATAGAAATTCTGAATACTTGCTTCATCTGTATATAATTTATCCAACCATTTCAATAATTTAGCAGGATTTTTGCTCTTATTTGTAATCAAAATTTCATTGCGACCATAGTTGTAATGATCTGGGTCAGAAAAGACATATTGTTTTCCATCCATACCTTTTAAAGCAGGTAGAGCAATATATTCACTTGAATGTAAGCCAAACGTTGCATCTGCTGTCCAACCACTAGAAACACCTACTCTAGCTACTCCCTTATCCATACGTTTCGCTACACTCATAGAGGTATCTTCTGTAAAGATTTCCGGATCAATCAAACCTTTTTTATAAGATTCGTGCATTGCTGCAATCCCTTGTTTGTAACTTTCTTCTGTACGAAGGTAGACTGGTTTTCCATCTTTTACAGACATTTCATACGTATTATCTGCACCTAAACGATTATTGAACGGAAGAATATATGAGAATGTTGGATCAAAGTTTCCTGCTCCGAATGGAATTTCATCAGAAGCGTCTCCATTTCCGTTCGCATCTTTATCCTTAAATTCTTGTAGTACTTTTACTAAATCATCATAAGTTTCTGGAACCTTTAACCCTAAATTATCTAGCCACTTTTTATTAATAAATAGCTGATTAGCTACTGTAGGACGCATTGGTAATTTTTTAGGCAGGCTGTAGATATGACCATCTGGTGAAGTAATCATAGCTTTAATCTTAGGTTCTTTCTCCATAGCCTTAGTTAAATTAGGCATGTTTTCCTTGATTAAATCTTCCAATGGAATAAACAAAGATTGGTTCTGAGCAATTTCTGAATCTGTAAAAGCATTTGAACCTAAAAATGCATCTGGTAAATCTCCGCTAGCAACCAACACAGATTTCTTATCTGACCAATCTGCTGCCACAAGTGTATCCCATTTAACATCAATACCTGCTTCCTTGGCAGAATCTGTTAGAAAACCTTTATGATAATCTTCTCCCCAGTCAGACCAACGAACAGTCGTAATTTTATAAGAATCTTCTCCAGATTTATCATCCGTATTCGCATTATTGGAATTTGCGCAGGCTGTCAAGCCAGCAAGTGTAACTGTTCCTAAGAACAAATATGTAAATGATTTACTTTTCATGTTTTTCTCCTATTCTTTCAGCGCGCCAATCATTACGCCTTGATTAAAATATTTTTGAACAAAGGGATACAACAACATAATCGGAGCGGTTGAAATAACAATTGCTGCATATTTCATCATATCGGCCTTGATACGAAGATCTGATGCCACTTCTCCTGTTGCTTGCGATTGTAACATTTGGTTACTAATTAGTAAACGTCGTAAAATTAATTGCAATGGTTGCAAATTTTCATTCGTTAAATAAATTAAAGCATTAAACCACGAATTCCAAATACCAACTGCAGTCCAAAGTCCAATAACTGCAATAATAGCTTTTGATAAAGGAACGACTATCTTAATAAAATAACGAATTGTACCACATCCATCAATTTGCGCAGCCTCCCACATCCCGTCTGGAATACTATTATTAAAGAATGTTCTAGCAACAATAATATTGTATGAAGAAACTGCAAAAGGTATTACCATCACCCAAAATGTATCAATCAAGCCTACATTCTTTACTGTTAAGTAGGTAGGAATCAAGCCACCTGATACGAACATAGGGATTATGTATAGAATACTCATCCACTTTCTACCTACTAATTCTTTTCTAGATAAAGCATAACCAGCTGGAATATTGACTACTAAAGCAACTAAGGTACCAACAACAGTATATAAAATGGTATTTAGATAACTACGTAAAAATAAAGGTTGTTGAATAAGACGTAAATATCCATCTAATTTCCATTCTCTAGGAATAAACCATACCTTCCCATTTGCAACATCTGAAGGATTGCTAAAAGATGCAATCACTACAAACCATAACGGATAAACAATTAACAGGATAAGGAAAATTGCTAAACCATAGGTAACTATATCAAATAATAATTCAGAGTTTGTTTTTCTTGATTTATGAAACCATCTCACTTTAAGCACTCCTTCCTTTAAAAAAGACCCGTTCTAGTATATCTTTTTGAGAACCAGTTGACAGATAACAAAATTATTAGATTGACTACGGTGTTAAATAACCCTATAGCTGTCGAATAACTATACTGAAAGTTCACCATACCAACTTTATAAACATAGGTCGAAATTATCTCACTTCCTGCTAAATTAAGAGGATTCTGTAATAGTAACACTTTCTCAAACCCTACACTTAATAAACTACCTGCTCTTAATATTAGTAAAATCATAGCAGTCGGCAAAAGTAATGGTAATTCTATATGCCGAATTTTTTGTAACCTAGAGGCGCCATCCATAGTTGCAGCCTCATAATATGTAGGATCAATTGCAGAAAGCGCTGCTAGATAAATAATACTATCCCAACCAATATGTTGCCATACATCACTCCAAACATAAACACCTGCAAAATTAGTAGGTTTTGATAAAAAATCTGGAATAGTAATTCCAACAGACTTAAATACATTTGCTAACAAACCACTAGTAGGAGATAAAAATAAGATAATCATCCCACACATAACCATTGTAGAGATAAAATGAGGTAAGTAAGTTGTCACTTGAAATATTTTTCTAAATTTCCCAACTCTTAACTGATTACTGATTATAGCTAGTATAATAGGCAAGGGGAATCCTACTACAATACTATAAAGCGAAATTTTTAATGTATTGAACATAGTTGTCCCGAATTGGAATGATGAGAAAAATTGAGTAAAGTACTTAAATCCTACCCACTGACTAGCAAAGATACCATTAGCTGGTGAATAGTCTTTAAATGCAATAATTAATCCCAACATGGGAATATAGGAAAATAAAATTAATAGCAATATTGAAGGAAAAAGTAATATATATAACGGAATACTATGCTTTAATTTTATTTTATGAAGTTGAGATGCTACTTTCATGTTTTTCCTCCCATCTGATTTTCTACGATTATTTTACACCATAAAGAATTCCCTTAATATAACTTTTTGGACTAGGTTTATCAATTTTTCAGTTTTTTAATTTTAAGAACTATTACTTTTCCGACATCTTAATAAAACATATCTGTTTTGTTACATGATATCATATTTTCAAAGTGCTATAATTTTAATAGGAGACTAGTATATGAAATTAAATCACGACTTATCAAAAAAACATTCTATTCATTTTTTCTTTAAACTCCTACTTGTACTACTATTGATAAATATTTTAATCAATATTGCTATGAGTGACATAACCAGAAATTTTATTAAAAACCAAAATATAGTACACCTACGTAGTTCAATTGAAATTTATGCTGACTCTGTTAATGAGAAATTGCATTCTGTAGAACGCTTTATGTACTCAACAATAACGCATAATGAATCTTTAGAGAAATTAAATCATGTACAAACGTTTCTTGACTATCAAGAAGATCTCAAAAAAGTTCAAACTAGCTTTGCAGAGTTTGAATATCAAAATGAAACTCATATGACATTCTTATTAGAAACCGATAGTACTGATTATTTTATAAATGTCTCCAATCTTTATATTCCATATGAAGATTATCTACTGTTAAAATCAAATCTAAAATCATTGCGTAGTGATATAAGTGACCGTAAATGGAAAAATGTAACTACTAAAAACAGCGAATACTTAGTTAAATCTGTCCATTACGAAGGAAAAATCATTTATGCCGTCATATCTTCAGAAGATATCCTAAAACCTCTCAGAAAACTCAATATTGGAAATAATGGTAAACTTTCCCTAAAAGAGCCTAACAATATACCCTCCGAAAACTACCTAATTCATGCTCAAAATGAAAAAACGCATTTACCTTTCGATATTTATGTTTTAGTCGATTATGCCGAAGTCTTTAGAAATATCACACTCTTAGAAGTATTTTTGTCAGTCGTTCCTATTATTATCACCATTTTATCAATCATCATTATCCTGTATATTCGTCAATGGATGATTAAACCGATAACAAGACTCACTGAACGACTTTCTCAACTTGGGGACTCCATCCCCCCTTCTGAATTTTTTATATCTGAAGGTATACTAGAAATTGATAAGGCAAATGATAAACTTAATAAAGTGATATTTGACATGCAAGAATTAAAAATACGAGAATACCATTCACAACTAGAACTTAAGAAGATCGAACTTAATTATCTTAAGAATCAAATCCGGCCGCATTTCTACTTGAATATGTTATCAATGATTCATAGTATGCTTCAAACAAAAAACTACAAGGAAATTGAAGACTTAACTATCCTAACTTCAAATTATCTCCGTCATTTATTTATGGCTAATCAAGATTTTTCAGAACTTAAAGATGAAGTTCAACATATTAAAGATTATTTAGAAATACAACGAATTCGATATGGAAATAATATCTACTTTTCACTAGACTACAATTCTGATCTACAAAATACTCTTGTCCCATCGTTACTTTTACAAACATTTATTGAAAACACAATCAAACACGGGTTTTCATTTCAGGATTTATTTACAATTTTACTATCGATAAAAAAAGTAAAAACTGAGAACTCAGATTATATTCAGATTTGTATCGAGGATAATGGTCCAGGTTTCTCTGAAGAAATTTTATCAAAACTAAATCAGAAACAGTCTCTAATAACAGAAGATGGACATCATATTGGGATCACGAACACCATCGAACGTTTGAATCTTCTCTATCCCAACGACTATACTATTACATTTGAAAATAATGAAGAAGGTGGGGCTAAAATTCTTTTACTTATTCCATACAAGATTATAGACGGAGGTTATAATGAACATCTTATTGGTTGATGACGATCGTTTTATCATTGAAGCTTTACGAGAGAAAATAAATTGGGCAAAACTACACATTGACATTGTTTATGTTGCCTATAGCCTTACTCAAGCTCAAAATATTATTAGAGAACATCCCATTGATCTCATGATAAGTGATATAGAAATGCCTCAAGGTAGCGGTCTCGAACTCTTATCGTGGATTAGAAATGAAAAATATGATATAAAAACAATTTTTTTAACCAATTACGCCGACTTCAACTATGCTCAAAAAGCAATTGAATTGCAAAGTTTCGAATACTATCTAAAACCTATTAATTTTGAAAAATTAGAATTTATTATTCAAAAAGCCATTAGTAAAATTGAGAATCATAACTCAAACGGAACAAATGATGCACTTTTACAAATAGAAGATAATTTCTGGTATGATTACCTTAGAAAACCTCAAATTTCTCGCATTGATGAGCTAGAAAATATAGCAAGCAAACAAGATTTTATTCTTCAAAAACACCAGTATTTTTTCCTTGCAGTTTTAACAATCAATCTTAATGAAGAAGATTATTCTGCAGAAACTCCATCATGGACTTCTCAACTAAAAAGAGAACTTCAAAGAATTTCACAACCTTCTTATAAGCTGATAAGTTTATTCAAGATGGAAAGTCAGGTTGATCAATATGTTTGTCTCTTTAAAGTAGACTCATCCAAACGTAGTGACAAATTGGCATATGAAATTCATTCTCAAATTTCTAATAACTTTAACAAATACTCAAACATTATATATAAGAGTTGCCATAAAATATCCGATATTTTATTTCATACCAAAGAACTCTACACTTATAATGAACAGTATGTTTCTTATTGGAATACTATTACATGTGTTCCACATAGTTTCCCAACTTCTTTCAAAACAGAAACTCTTTCAATTACGTTTTTAGATAGCTTAAGCGAATATGAATTAAGAGAAAAAATTAATTCACTCGTCTATAATTCTCAAATCCCTACTTTCACGCTACAACAAATTTTACTAGATTGGACTCAACAAATAGGAATATATCTAGATCAAAATGGAATTTCGGCACATAAATTGTTCCAAAATAGCACTCATGATTTCCTATTCCAACGACGCTTTCATTCAATTGAATCATTTCAGGATTACTTTGATTATTACTGGTCACATGCTAAGAAATTTGCAACAAACATTGAAAATCAAAAAAATAGCATTCAACGCATCGTCGAATACATAGATCATCACTACTATGAAGATATAAATCGTTCTATATTAGCAGATATGGTTTATCTCAGCGCAGATCATTTAGCTAGAATTTTTAAAAAAGAAACTGGAGAAACTCTTGTTAAATATATAACGGATAAGCGCATTAATGCTGCTAAATCTCTCCTATCTCAAACAAATATCTCGATATCACAGGTATCTTGTCAAGTAGGGTATGATAATTATTCTTACTTTACTAAAATTTTTAAACAAAGGACTGGACTTTCTCCTGGAGATTACCGTAAAACTTATCAAAATAAAATGTAAGCAATCTAAATTATTGAAATGCTAAAGACTGTGGTAAGCTTTGACAGTCTACAGTTTTTCCAAAAATAGCTCCATAAACTTATTTGAAATTGCTGATAAGGTAACTTTTAAAAAGTCAGTTTGAGAAGAACATCTAGTAAATATTTCTAGGATAAAACGTATACTATCAGGCTTTTTTGAATTGCACCCCAAAAGTTAGACAGAAAAAATCTAACTTTTGGGATATTTTTATTATGGAAACATTTCCTTCATTTTCTCCTAAATTGAGTTTTGCTAACCTATTTTATCTATCTCTAATGACTTACTTCAACTCCTTACCTCTTGGAAAGAACAACAAAAATATGAACTGGCAAAATTTGGCATTATCAGTAATCCAGAACAATTTGTTTTTACATATATCGACACAAGAGGAAACATCAACAAACCTTTACATGCTGACTATCTAAACAATAAAATGAAAAGTATCAGAAAGCGACATAAAGAGCTGGAACATGCTACACCTCATAAATTACGACATACAGGAGCAACATTAGCAAAACAGGCTGAAATGGCTGTTGGAGAGATTGCTTATCGCAATCTTAAAAAGTAATGGTGTGAATTTGGTGTGGAAAATGGTGTGAATTTTGCTAAAAATCATCAAAAAAACACCCCATGGTGTGAACCATGAAGTGTTGTAAATGCTGTATTGTAGCTGATTCTTAACGTTTTGAGAACTGGCTAGCTTTACGAGCTTTCTTAAGACCTGGTTTCTTACGTTCAACTTTACGTGAGTCACGTGTAAGAAGGCCTGCGCGTTTCAATGAATCGCGGAAGTCTGGGTCTACTTGAAGAAGGGCACGAGCGATACCGTGACGGATAGCTCCTGATTGACCTGCGTATCCACCACCTACAACGTTAACGAAAACGTCGTATGAACCTGCAGTTGAAGTAACTGCAAATGGTTGGTTGATGACAAGACGAAGGTCAGCGTGTGGGATGTACTCTTCAACATCTTTTTTGTTAACAGTGATTTTACCAGTTCCTGGAACAAGGCGAACGCGTGCAACAGCGTTTTTACGACGTCCAGTACCTGCATATTGTGCTTGTGACATACTTTATTGTTCCTTTCCTTAGATAAGTCCTGAAATATCAAGAACTTCTGGTTGTTGTGCAGCGTGAGTGTGCTCAGCTCCAACAAATACTTTCAACTTCATACCTTGAGCGCGTCCAAGTGTATTGTGTGGAAGCATACCTTTAACTGATTTCTCGATCAAACGTACTGCATTTTTAGAACGAAGTTCACCTGCAGAGATTTGTTTCAATCCACCTGGGTGGTTTGAGTGAGTGTAGTAGATTTTATCAGTTGCTTTTTTACCAGTCAATTTAACTTTTTCAGCATTGATAACAATCACAAAGTCACCTGTATCAGTATGTGGTGTAAATGTTGGTTTGTTTTTTCCGCGAAGTACGCTAGCAACTACTGCAGAAAGACGTCCAAGTGGTACATCAGTTGCGTCAACTACGTACCATTTACGTTCAACTTGGCCTGGTTTAGCCATAAATGTTGTTTTGTTCATGATTTCTCCTATATATAGTTCGATTTTTGTTTACGGTGATGGGTGTTCCTTCCCATCGAAAAGTATTTGGAAGGTTCCGGGGCCTTTCAAATGGGGTAAACAATACCGCCTACTATAATACCAAATTTCACCCCTAAAAGTCAATAGATATGAAAAATATTTTTCTGAATTCCACTCTTTTTATCTCTAAAAAACCTCGCTTCCGCGAGGCTCTTCTATTTATAAGCTAAGGCACGTTTAAAGGTTTTCCAAGGTCCCAAATCATCTGTTTGCAGAACGAGACTAGCATACATGCGTCCGATAAATCCGGTTGCTACCACCGCAAAAATCACTGTAATAGCAAGTGAAATCCATGCTTCTACTCCCCCTGCATAGCCATTAATGGTTCTAAATGGCATAAAGAAGGTCGAAATAAAGGGAATATAAGAACCAATCTTCAAGATGAGATTGTCACCAGCTGCACCTAGAGCTGTCACTCCAAAGAAACCACCCATAATTAAAATCATCAAAGGCGACAAGGCTTTTCCTGAGTCTTCAGGACGAGAAACCATAGATCCTAGGAAGGCTGCCAAGACTACATACATAAAGAGACTGACCAAAATAAAGAGCAATGTATTCAGCGAGAATGCATCTCCCAAGTGATCCAAAATACCAGACTGAGCCAAGAATGGCAAATCTTTAAAGAGCAGAATGGCTGCCAGACCACCTACAACATAAATCCCGATATGCGTTAAAATCACTAGAAACAGAGCCATCATCCGTGCATAGAAATAGTGACTAGCCCTTATGCTAGAAAAGACGACTTCCATAATTTTAGTGCCTTTTTCACTGGCAACTTCCTGAGCCGTTACACCCGCATAAGTAATCAGGATCATATAAAGAAAGAATCCTAAGGCGCCTGCTGCCATTGTTTGAATAAACTTTTTATTTTCCTTGGCTTCATCAATCTTTTCTGTGAATTGAATTGTCTGCGCTAAGCGTTTTTCCTGTTCTTGAGACAAGGAGGCAGTTGAACGATTAAGCTGATTTTGCAGTTCATTAAGTGTACCTGTAACTGCAAATTTAATTCCATTTTCAAGCGACGTTTCTCCATGATAAACGGCCTTCAAGACACTATCTTCTTGGTCAATAGTCAGATAACCTTTTAATTTTTCATCTTTAATCGCTTCTTTGGCACTTGCTTCGTCTTTGTAGTCAAAATTAACACCATTTACATTCTTCAGTCCTTCTGCTACAGATGGCACTGTTGTCACTACTGCCACTTTATCATTTTTAGCCATTGAAGAGCCTTGGAGATAAGCAATTCCTCCAGAGATTCCTAAAAAGAGGAACGGTGAAATCACCATAAAGAAAAAACTCCACGATTTGACATGTCGAAGATAGGTTTCCTTGATTACAACCCACATATTTCTCATACTTCCACCCCTGATTCTAGTTTAAAGATTTCATCGATTGTTGGCGCTTGTTGGTCAAAGGTTGCGATATATTGCCCCTGAGTCAAGATTGGAAAGAGTTCTCTACCAGCACTCTCATCATCCAAGATCAATTTCCAACTCCCTTGTTTGGTCAAGCTCACCTGCTTGACATGAGGAAGGTTTTCCAATTCTTCCTTGCTTCGTTCACTTGAAACAAAGAGACGCGTTTTCCCGTATTGATTGCGAACATCCTGAACTGGTCCATGCAAGACCGCACGGCCATCTCGGATCATGAGAATATCGTCACAAAGTTCCTCGACATTGGTCATGACATGGTCAGAAAAGATAATGGTTGCTCCTCGCTCTTTTTCCTGAAAAATGACTTGTTTGAGCAATTCTGTATTGACTGGGTCCAATCCACTGAAAGGCTCATCCAAGATAATCAGGTCTGGTTCATGAATCAGAGTAATAATGAGCTGAATCTTCTGCTGATTTCCTTTTGACAGACTCTTGATTTTATCTGTCAACTTGCCTTTCACTTCCAACCTCTTCATCCATTGAGGGAGTTTTTCCTTGACCTCCTTGGCATCCATGCCTTTTAGAGTAGCCAAATAGCGAACTTGTTCAAGGACTGTCAATTTAGGCATAAGACTACGTTCTTCAGGCAAATAGCCAATCCGAGCATAGGTCTCCTGACGAATATCCTGCCCATCCAGACTGATTTCTCCTTGGTATTCTAAAAATTTCAAAATACTGTGGAAAATCGTTGTTTTCCCAGCACCATTTTTTCCGACTAGTCCCAAAATACGACCTGGTCGTGCTTGAAAGTCAATACCAAACAAAACTTGCTTGGATCCAAAACTTTTCTCTAGACTTCTTACTTCTAGCATCTTTCACCTCCGAAATGTCTTGCACTCATTATACTCCTTTTTGATAGCCTTTACAATAATTTCTGTCCATTTTTAGAAGACTATTGCTGTGTAAAATATGGCCTGGAGCGTTTTAGTGATAAATCCATTATACAGTGGTAAAGTCCAATTTATCTTCTCTGTTCCTCAACTGTCTATTTTTAATCCTGAATTGTTATTTGAAAAGCAAAAATCCACCCCGGAGGATGGATTGATGAGTTAACGCACTTCTGCATTCACTTTTTCTTCAAGTGATGCTTGGATTTTTTCCATATAGCGTGCGACTTCTTCGTCCGTTAAGCTGTCTTCTGGATTTTGGAAAGTCAAGCTATAAGCCATTGACTTCATGCCAAGTCCCAATTTCTCACCTGAGAAGACGTCGAAGAGTTTGATATCTGTCAAACGTTTCACGCCTGCAGCTTGGATAGCATCTACAACTTCTTGATGAGTCACTTCTGCCTTGAGGAGAAGGGCAACGTCACGGCTGACTGCTGGGAATTTCGTGATTTCCACAAATGGAACAGCAGGTTGAAGCGCTGCTTCGATGGCTGAAAGATTAAGCTCAGCTACATACGTTTCTGGAATATCGTAAGCCTTAGCAGTGACTGGATGCACTTGCCCAAGGAAACCAAGAACTTGGTCACCAAGTGAAATCACAGCTGTACGACCTGGGTGAAGACTAGCAATCTCAGCTGTTGCTGTATAGGTCACTTCTAGTCCCAAGCGAGTAAATAATGCTTCTAGGATTCCCTTAGCATAGAAGAAATCAACTGGAACTGCTGCTGTTTGGAAATCTTTTTCAGCAACCAAGCCTGTCAAGGCAAAGGCAAAGCTGTTAATCTCATTTGGAAGTTCTTCTTTTGGATTACCTGTTTGTTCAAAGACTTTTCCAATCTCGTAAAGGGCCAAGTTTTTATTCTTACGAGCCACATTATAAGCCACCGTATCAAGGATACCTGAAATCATATTTTGACGGAGAACTGAACGATCCACGATCATTGGCCACATGAGTTCTGTAAGGTTACTTGGTTGAGCTGTGAACTCAACTGCTTTTTCAGGAGTTGTTAGAGCGTAGGTAATGATTTCAGTCAAGCCTGCCCCTTCAGCAATGGTACGAACTTGGCGGCGAAGTTTTTGTGTCGCAGTCAATTCACCTGCTGTACCATCGTCTTTTGGAAGGCTGGTTGGCAAGCGGTCATATCCATAGATACGAGCAATTTCTTCAAAGAGATCTGCCTCGATTGTGATATCCCAACGACGACGTGGGACGCTGACTGTAAAGCTGTCTGCATTTCCAGAAAGATCAAAGCCAAGACGGCGGAAGACGTCTTCTACATCCGCGTAAGAAAGTTCTGTACCAAGGACACGGTTAACATCAGCAAGAGTTGAAGAAACTTCCCCATCAGAGGTATCAAGCTCACCCGCTGAAACGATGCCTTTGCGCACCGTCGCACCTGCAAGTTCTGCAATCATGCTAGCCGCCGCATCAAGAGCTTCGTTAACAGTTGCCACATTGATACCTTTTTCAAAGCGAGAAGACGATTCTGAACGAAGGTTAAGGCGACCGCTGGTCTTACGGATAGATTTGCCATTGAAAACAGCAGCTTCAAGGACAACACGACTAGACTTTTCAGAGATTTCTGTCGCTTGACCACCCATAACACCTGCAAGAGCTACTGGCTTGTCTGCGACAGTGATGACTAGGTCATTTGTTTCCAAGTCACGTTCTTCACCATCCAAGGTCACCAATTTTTCACCAGCACGCGCTTCACGCACACGGATGTCACTCCCTTCAAAGGTATCCAAGTCAAAAGCATGCATTGGTTGACCAAAGTAGAGCAGGATGTAGTTTGTCACGTCCACCACGTTGTTAATAGGACGGATACCTTCATTCATAAGAAGGTTTTGCAACCATTGTGGACTTGGTGCGATAGTAACATTGTCCAAGATACGAGCTGCATAGTAAGGCGCCTTGTCTGTCTCAATGCTGACAGAAAGGGCATCTCCCGCAGCTTCATTTGTTTCAGTTAAAGTAAATTCTTTAAAGTTGACTGCCTTGTCATAGATGGCTGCCACTTCGTGAGCCACTCCACGCATAGAAAGGGCATCCGCACGGTTGGGTGTGATAGAAAGTTCGATGATTTCGTCATCCAAGTCTAGATATGAGAAGACTTCCTCACCTGGAACGGCATTTTCTGGCAAGATTTGGATGCCATCTGCGAATTCCTTAGGCACAACTGAGTCAGAAATTCCTAATTCGCCCAGCGAACAAATCATTCCAAGTGACTCCAAGCCACGGATTTTCCCTTTTTTGATTTTGTAGTTATCAGCGATTCGAGCACCTGGAAGAGCCACCATAACCTTGATACCAGCACGCACATTCGGTGCACCACAAACGATTTGACGGGCTTCTTCTTCGCCAACGTTAACCTGACAAACATGGAGGTGAGTTTCTGGCACGTCTTCACAAGACAAGACCTCACCGACGACAATTTTTGAGAGACCAGCAGCAGGTGATTCGACACCTTCTACCTCGATCCCTGTAGTTGACATTTTTTCAGCCAACTCTTGTGATGGCACATCAATATCCACCAATTCTTTTAACCATTTATAAGATACAAGCATAATTTAGTTCTCCAGAATGACAGTTGTCACTCTAGTTCTTTTCCTTTCCTATCATTTCAATAGAAGAATCCTCTTCTTACCTTAATTTCTTTCTCAGTAACCAATCCGTATCTACTTTTTGACCAACCATAAAATGATGTTGGCTAAATTTTTCAAAACCATATCGATTATAAAATGCTTGAGCTTTTGTATTATGCTCCCAAACACCTAGCCAAGCCCAAGAAAAACTATTTTTGGTAGCAAGTTCAAGAGCAAATTCAAACAGTTGCTTACCTAGTCCAAATCCTTGGAATTTTTGTAGCACATAGAGGCGTTGAATTTCAAAAGCATCCTCTAATTCTCTCTCAGTCTGAGCACTTCCCCAGTTGACTTTGAGAAAACCAGCTATCTCCTCTTCATGCATAATGAAATAGGTTTCGGATTCTGGCTTTTCCAACTCAGTTGACAAAACTCTCAGACTATAAGCCTCTTCAAAGTATTCCTGTAACTGCTCTTCTGTATTATCATGAGCAAATGTTTCACGAAAGGTTTGTTTGGCAATTTTGGCCAACACCCCAACATCTGCCAGTTCTACTTTTTTAATCATTATTTAAACTGTTCTGAGAAGCGGACATCTCCTTGGTAGAATCCACGGATATCGTTGATTCCGTAACGGAGCATAGCTACACGCTCTTGTCCAAGACCAAAGGCAAATCCAGAGTAGACCGTTGCATCAATTCCACTCATTTCGAGAACACGTGGGTGAACCATACCAGCACCCATGATTTCAATCCAACCAGTTTTCTTACATACGTTACATCCTTCACCACCACATTTGAAGCACGAAACATCCACCTCAACAGATGGTTCTGTGAATGGGAAGTAAGAGGGGCGCAAACGAATTTGACGCTCTTCGCCAAACATTTTTTGCACAATCAACTGAAGGGTTCCTTGAAGGTCTGCCATAGAAATGTTCTTCCCAACAACCAAACCTTCGATTTGGTGGAATTGGTGACTGTGGGTCGCATCGTCTGTGTCACGACGGAAGACACGCCCTGGTGAGATCATTTTCAAAGGGCCTTTAGAGAAATCATGAGCATCCATAGCACGCGCCTGCACAGGAGATGTATGAGTACGGAGCAAGATTTCTTCAGTGATATAGAATGTGTCCTGCATATCGCGGGCTGGATGATCTTTCGGAAGGTTCATACGTTCAAAGTTATAGTAGTCTTGCTCCACTTCAAAACCATCCACGACTTGGTAACCCATACCAATGAAAATATCTTCGATTTCTTCACTGGTTTGTGTCAAAACGTGGCGGTGACCCGTCGCAACAGGGCGACCTGGAAGTGTCACATCGATACTCTCGCTAGCCAGTTGAGCTGCGACTTTCTTTTCTTCCAATAGTTTAGCTGTTTCTTCAAAGGCTGCTGTCAAGACATCACGAGCTTCATTGACGTGTTTCCCGATAATCGGACGCATCTCAGCAGAGACATCTTTCATCCCTTTGAGGATTTCAGTAAGTGAACCCTTTTTCCCAAGGACAGAAACACGCAAATCTTGCATCTCTTTTTTATTTTCAGCAGTAATCTGCTTCAAGCTAGCCAGCGTTTCTTCACGAAGCGCTTTTAATTGTTCTTCAATAGTTGACATAATTCCTCCATCAGTCTCTCGTAGATAAAAAGAAAACCACATGCCAAAAACTCCACTCGGAGCGTTGACACGCGGTACCATCCGTTTTTATCTGACAAGTCAGACCTTCATTTCTAAATCCATGCACAAGTGAATTCACCCAGCTTTCATATAAAGAGCTTGCAGTCACGGCTCTCCTCCCTGATATACTTCCCTTGAGTTACTAGTCTTGCAGATTTCTATTCAATTACTACATAGTTTATCAGATTTTGAGTTAAAAAACAAGTTAGATTAGACTAATTTCAATACAAAACTCGTTCCTTTTTCTGTTGCTCCATTTTCCACAAATCCAAGCGACTTGAAACAGCGCCTAGATACATGATTGTAAGTGTAGATTTCCTTGACTCTCAATTCTTTCCATCCTTTTATTCGAGCCAATTCAATCAAAGTACTTAGGATCTTTTTTCCAAGTCCTCGATGTTGGTAAGCGGGATTTCCAATCACAATGGGGAGATTGTCCTGAGATAGTGTAACATCCCCAATTGGAAACCATTCACCCTTCTCCTTGACTTCAATCCAAAAAAGCTCACCATGCTGATCCAAATAGGAATACATGGCTTCCAAAGTTTCTTGACTATAAGGAAGCTTCACCCCATCTACGAGGTGAACCAAGTTCACATCCTGATACCAAGCAAGAGCTTCTTCACAATGATTGACCTTATAATAAGGAACAAGACGCAGTGAATTATCTATTTGTAGGGTCTGTTTCATCTGCTTTCCTTTTCAACAAAAGAGTTGCTGCTTGATTAAAACCATCACACCAGTTATACCATTTTGCTTCATACTCATCTTGAGCTAAGATATGATTTTTTAAATCCAGAACAGAGTAAATTTTTCTTTCTTCGCAGGCTTGCGCATAGAGATGATATAGTTCATCACCACCATCTCTATCCCACTCAGCAGAAATCGTATCCCTACCTGCCAATAAAGCCTGATAAGCCCTGTGATGCCCATCTGTAATCAACAAGCAATCTCCAAATGCAAGAATACTAATTGGATCAACATTGTTTAGTTCTACCGACTGATAAAGCATCTGAATATCTTGCAACTTCTTTTCTGATAAGTATAGTTGAGTCGGATGAAGATCTGCTATATTGGCTTTCATTTCTTTCTCCTCAAAGGAATTTGATACTCACTTCTGCTTACCTTTAAATCGCCATTGGAAGCGGAGCTTATCATAAAAGGGAAACTCGATAAACAAGACTCCCAAGCCCACACAGAGACTGGCAAGGACGTCTGATGGATAATGAACTCCCAGATAGACCCTTGATACCAATACACTGACTAGGTAGAGACCTAGCACGATTTGCACGATTTTTCTCCAGACTGGATCTTTCATCCGTTGACTGAGAATGACAATCAGAGAACCAACCATCAAGGTTACAGCCAGAGAATGGCCACTTGGAAAGGAAAATCCCTTCTCCTCAACCAAGTGTAAAATAGCTGGTCGTGGGCGCTGGTAGATATTTTTAAAGGTCACAATTAAAAAACCTGCCAAAGCCAGATTTCCCAGCATGAAGAAACTTTCTATCTTCCATCTTTTACGATAAAAGACAAAGGCTGCGATGGCAACCCAGGTGATAATCACTGGGATATCAATCAGGCGTGTAATGGCTCGGAAGAGAGTAGTCAAATAATCTGGCAAGTCTCCTCGAACGGCTGTCTGTATCGGTTGGTCAAAACCGACCAGCGTTTCAGGGTAAAATTTGACCATGTAGCCAAGAATAACGAAAAGTAAAAGGGCAAAACTGCCCTTCATTAAAAATATTTGTTTATCTTTCATAGTGTTTTAAGGTTGGTTTCAAAAGGACGTACAACAACCAGAATGAAACGGAAAAGATTACACCCTCAATCAAGTTAAAAGGTAATACCATGGTCATTAGGTAGTTGGAAAGTCCCAAAATTTTTCCAATATCAAAGTTAGCAAACTTAGCGTACAAAGGAACAGCATAAACATAGTTGAGAACCAACATAGCCACGGTTAAACCAATAGTTCCAGCTAGAGAGCCTAGTAGGAAACGAAGGGTTGTCCGTTCCTTTTTCCAAATCAAAGCAAATACGATGACAAAAACTCCTAAAGCTACGATATTCATTGGCAAGCCAATGTAAGTATTCACTCCCTGGCTGTTAAGAAGCAATTTCAAGAGTGAGCGAAGCAAGAGAATTCCTAGAGCAGCAGGCAAATCCATGACCACCAGACCCACAAGGACTGGCAAGATACTAAATTCGATCTTGAGGAAGGACGCCGCTGGCAAAAGCGGAAAGTCAAAGTACATCAGCACAAATGAGATGGCTGATAAAATCGCAATGGTCGAAAGTCGACGTGTGTTTGTCATAACAGGTTCCTCCAATTTTCTATAAAATCAGAAGAAGTTAGAAAGGATTCCTCTATCTATTCTCACTTTTTATATCCCAAAAGTCCCCTCTCACTCTATTAAGGAAATTCAAGCAAGCGGTTACAGTTTAGCTATAAATCTATCAGAACAGACAAAGCTATTCTTTCGTCTTCTCCCATCCAGACTATACTGTCGGTTGTGGAATCTCACCACATCAGCTTGCGCTCGCGGACTTCTTTAAAGAGAAGGAAATAGAGATTTTTCTTTTAGACTAGGCGACAAGCTGTAGGCATAACTTCTGGTTAGGCAAAGCTTGTCAACAAAGTATAAAAGGAAAAGATCATTTCCTAGTTAAAGTCACCGCCGGTCGGGAATCACACCCTGCCCTGAAGACTCTTTTATCATAACAAAAAACGCTTGCAAGCGCAAGCATTTTGTTCATTTTCATTTTCATTTTTTATTTCAATTTATCCACTTCATAGGTATGAACAAGCTCAAGACCTGCAAAGTTCTGCTGGCGGAGAGCCTCATAGACAATCATGCAGACAGTATTAGACACATTGAGACTGCGGACATGTTCATCATTCATGGGAATACGGAGAGCTTTCTCAGGATGTTCTCGCATAAAGTTCTCAGGCAAGCCCTTGTCTTCACGTCCAAAGAGAAAATAATGGTCCTCGTCAGTCGATAAATCCACCTCAGAATAGACTTTTTCCGCGAATTTCGAAATCAGATAGAGTTTGCCCTGCATCTGAGACATGAAATCCTCCAAACTCTCGTAAAAATAAATCTCTAGTTTATCCCAATAATCCAATCCAGCTCTCTTCATCTTGCGGTCATCGATAGGAAAGCCCATTGGCTTGATGATGTGGAGAGGAGAATTGGTCGCAGCGCAAGTACGCGCGATATTGCCTGTATTTTGTGGAATTTGTGGTTCAAATAATACAATGTGATTTGTCATGACTTGCTTCCTTTCACCATTGCAAAAAAATAGCCACACTGCCCGGAGTCAAGCTCAGCAAACAGCGTGGTTAAGGCATCGTTAACTTACCTCACAACAGGTTTGAAGTAAATCAGCGAAACTACTTTCTTAGTATAACACTTTCAGAATCATTGTCAATAGAAACGACTTGATTTTTTCAATTTTTTCAAGCTATTTCCAAGGGTTGTAAAATCGTCCCTGATTCTGCAAGATAAGTAGTAAACTAGCTACTAAAAACAAGGCTGCCAAGAACAAGGTAAGATAGTCTCCTTTTTTCAAGGCCTGATAACTATACCAAGTGCGTTTTTTCTCTTTCCCAAAGCGTCGAAGCTCCATGGCGGTCGCGATGGTATCAATCCGTTCTAGCGAGCTAAAAATCAAGGGAGTGATAATGCGTAGATTGCCTTTGATTCGTTGCATAAGAGAAGCTTTCTTGGATAATTCCATCCCACGCGCTTCCTGAGACATCTTGATAGTAAAGAATTCTTCCTGCAAATCTGGAATATAACGCAAGGTCAGACTGACAGAATAGGCAATCTTATAAGGCACACCGATTTGATTTAAACTAGAAGCAAACTGACTAGGATGAGTTGTCATCAAAAAGATAATAGCCAGAGGAATGGTGCAAAGGTACTTAATGGCCAAATTTAGTAGGTAAAAGAGCTCTTGGCTGGTCAGAGTGTAGACTCCGATTCCCTGCCAAACCACACTTCTCTCTCCGTAAAGTCCAACCCCATATTCGGGAGAAAAGAGATAGACCATCAAGACATTTAAAATAGCAAAGACAGTCGCAAAAACGGCCACAAAGGAAACATCTTTAAAGCGGATTTCTGACAAATAGAGGAGAAAGACCGAAAAGATGGCAATCAGAACAAGCAGTCTGGTATCATAGCTAATCATGGCCGCCAATGACACAAGGATGAAAAAGAGAAGTTTTCCAGCTCCTGACAAGCGATGAATCACAGTATCTCTATGCTGGTAACCAATTAATTTAGCTTGCATCCTTCTCTCCTTTCTTTGTAAAATGCCGTTAAAGCAAGTGGATCCACGTCTAGTTTCTTGGCCAAGTTGAAGATAGAGGTCTCTTTTAGATTGGCTTTTACTAACAGCTCAGGACTGCTCAACAGACTAGCTGGATCAGTATCGGCAATCAATTCCCCATCCACCATGACAAGAGCTCGGTCTGAATAATCCAGCATCAATTGCATATCATGGGTAATCATGACAATGGTATGACCTTTTTGATGCAACTCCTCGAGAAATTCCATAATCTCAGTATAATTCTTCTGGTCTTGACCCGCAGTCGGTTCATCTAAGAGGATTATTTCAGCTCCCAAGACCAAAATTGAGGCAATAGTGACACGTTTTTTCTGTCCAAACGAAAGGGCAGAAATGGGCCAATTACGGAATTCATATAGACCACAGATTTTCAAAGTTTCATAGACTCTCGTTTCAATTTCCTGCTCTTCCACACCTCGCAAACGAAGTCCTAGAGCCACCTCATCAAAAATCATATTGGTTGAAATCATTTGATTGGGATTTTGCAGCACATAGCCTACTCGTTCCGCCCGCTCTGCAACAGAATCTCCTTTTATATCCTGGCCTTCCCAAAGATAAGAACCTTCTGTCTGGATAAAGCTACTTAAGGCCTTGGCTAGAGTTGACTTCCCAGCCCCATTTTTCCCGACAATAGCAATCTTTTCACCCTTTTTAATATCTAAATAAATGGATTTTAAAATCGGTCTATCATCATAAGAAAAAGACAGATCCTCTAATTTAAAGAGTGACTGCAAATCTGGCGTCTCTTTTGCCAGTTCATTCTGCAACTGAACCTGGCCTTTTGAGATAGACAAGTTGTCCAAATTTGCTAATTGTTCTTCCTTCTTTAAATCCACACCCAATTGACGGAGAGTGGTTAGATAAAGGGGTTCTCGAATTCCATTTTGGGTCAATAGATCAGTCGCCAGTAGCTGGTCAGGGCTCCCATTAAAGAGGATACGACCATCGTTTATCAAGACAATCCGATCCACAGGACGATGCAGAACGTCCTCCAAACGGTGCTCGATAATAAGTGTCGTCGTCCCCTCCTCCTTATGAATCTGATCAATCAATTCGATAATATCCTGACCTGACTTGGGATCCAGATTGGCGAGTGGCTCATCAAACAAAAGAATCGGACTCTCATCAATCAAGACACCAGCCAGACTGACTCGCTGCTTTTGTCCACCTGACAAATCCTGAGGACGCTGAGACAGTAAAGAAAGAAGGTCCAGCTTTTCAGACCATTTATGAACACGGCTTTTCATCTCTTCTAAACTTGTTACATCATTTTCTAGAGCAAAAGCCAAATCCTCTGCCACGGATAAACCGATAAACTGCCCATCTGTATCCTGCAAAACCGTGCTGACCAGATGAGACTTATCATAGATACTCATATCAAAGGCCGCTTGCCCCTTGATCAAAAATTCTCCAGACGTCTGACCCTTGTAAATATTGGGAATAATCCCATTCAAACACTGACCCAAGGTAGACTTACCTGACCCAGATGGCCCAACAATTAAGACTTTCTCTCCCTTGTAAATGGTTAAGTCCACTCCTTGCAAGGTCGGTTCTTGTTGCGTTTCATACTGGAAAGAGAAATCCTTCCACTCAATTATAGCTTCTTTCATCTTACTCTCTTCATTCGCTTCTTCTACTCAATGAAAATCAAAGAGCAAACCAAGAAGCTAGCTGTAGGTTGCTCAAAACACTGTTTTGAGGTTGCAGATAGAGCTGACGCGGTTTGAATTAGATTTTCGCAGAGTATTAGACTTCTATTTTATCATAAATCAAGCCCTTCTTGCAGTCTCTTCTCGTAAAATCTTAGCGTCAAAAAGAGTCCTATCATAGCTTGCTTGCCTGACTAGTCTATAAACATCGAAAAAGACTGGTTGCCCAGCCTTTGCCTTTATGTTAATCCTTTTTCAAACTTCCTGAACGAGTCTGCGTACGTGAATAAGCTAGCAAGAGAAGAGTACCTGCGATAGCTACAGTTACAGCATTAGCAATTCCCGCAACAATCCCTTGGGCAAATACTTTTTCTGCAGCTTCTTGATAAATCACAACATCTCCAAGTGGTGCCAAGACACCCCAAACAAGAGCATTTGCAACAATCTGAATGAGGTTAAAGAAGACAATATCCTTCAACTCAAAAACACCCTGTGTTACTCGAATGTATTTTCTAAAGAGTCCGACGACTAGACCAAATAGACCACTAGCAATAATCCAAGTCCACCAAAGACCGTAGCCAGCAAGAGAGTCCTTCACTGCATGACCAATTAAACCAACAAGTAATCCCACTAGAGGGCCAAAAATGATAGACAAGAGGCTCTGTACCGCATACTGAAGCTGGATGCTTGTATTTGGAACAGGTGTCGGAATGCTGATCATCCCGATGACAACGAAGAGCGCAGCTCCAACACCGATAGCAACAACTTGTTTAATTGATTGATTTTTCATCTATATTCTCCTATTTTATGATTCTATTTTCTTTATTTCAATGGTCCAAGATGAACCGACACCTACATTATAGGCCTTGGCAAAGGAACCTTGGTTGATAGCCAAACCTAAACGATAGAGAGAGTTGATGTAAAGGATGGGTTGCCCAATTCTCACATCTGCAAATGATTTGCCATAAACAACCTGATTTTGATAAACCAGCATATCTGCGTGATAGATAGTCACTTCAAAACGGTCACCAAAGTCTGGTTCCAGTTTGTAAAATTCTTCTCGTGTGACAGAGGTCCAAAGCGAACCAAAACGCACATCTAGAATATCAATAGCTCCCTTTACCAGATGATCTTCAATGATTGTCTCTACGACTGGAAGTTCCACAATCTGATCTACACTGAGCTCTGGCCCCACTTCCTCAAAACTAATGTGACCACTAGCCAGTTTAGCACCAGTATAGGCATAGACATCTCGACCGTGGAAGGTATAAGAATGCTCTGTATTTTGACGTCTATTGGCCACTTCAGAAATCTCACGAATAGCTACAATGCCAACGTGTTTCTTGATAAAAGAAAGCGTCCCATTATCTGGCGTGACAATGTATTGATTTTTTGCAGTCTTGGCAACCACACTCTTACGTTTCGAGCCGACACCTGGATCGACCACCGATACAAATGTCGTTCCCTCAGGCCAGTAATCCACCGTCTGAAAGAGACGGTAGCTCCCCTCAAAAATATTATAAGGCGTGATATCGTGCGTCAAGTGATGGATTTTTAAGGTTGGAGATTCTTCTAAAGCCACTCCAATCATAGCCGATACCGCACCATCAACCAGACCAAAGTCTGATTGTAATACCAGTAAATTATTATTCATTTTATCTCCTTGTATATCCTTTATCATACCATATTTCAGAGAAAGGTGCTAATAGCTATTTCAATTGATTAGGGTATAGTTTTACCTTATAGCAAATTTCCTACTAAAAACTCTGGTGATTAGCTAGTAGGTGCATTTTTTCTTGAAAAAAGGTATGATAGTTACATAATGAAGAAGTAGGTTTTATTATGAAAATTATCCTTGTCGGAGGGGGAAAAGTTGGTTCTGCCCTCTGTCGCTCCTTGGTTGCAGAAAAGCATGATGTTTTGCTGATTGAGCAAGACGAAGCTGTCCTCAATCATATTGTCAATCGCTTTGATATCATGGGTATCCTTGGTAACGGGGCCGATTTTACCATCCTTGAGCAAGCCAGTGTCCAGGATTGTGATATCTTTATCGCCCTGACTGAATACGATGAAGTCAACATGATTGCAGCCGTTCTAGCCAAAAAAATGGGAGCTAAAGAGACCATCGTTCGGGTGCGGAACCCTGAATATTCTAACTCTTATTTCAAGGAAAAGAATATTCTCGGTTTTTCTCTTATCGTTAACCCTGAGCTCTTGGCTGCCCGCGCTATCGCGAATATCATTGACTTCCCCAACGCCCTCTCTGTCGAACGTTTCTTTGGTGGGCGGGTCAGCTTGATGGAATTCACTGTTAAATCCTCAAGTGGTCTTTGCCAAATGCCCATTTCTGATTTTCGGAAAAAATTTGGCAATGTCATTGTATGTGCGATAGAAAGAGATCATCAAATTATCATCCCAAGTGGTGACATGACCATACAGGATAAAGATAGAATCTTTGTCACTGGTAACCGTGTTGACATGATGCTCTTCCATAATTATTTCAAGTCTCGTGCCGTGAAAAGCCTTCTCATCGTCGGTGCTGGGAGAATTGCCTATTATCTACTAGGTATCCTCAAAGACAGTCGTATCGATACCAAGGTTATTGAAATCAATCCTGAAATCGCTAGCTTCTTTAGCGAGAAATTCCCAAATCTCTACATCGTTCAAGGAGATGGTACCGCAAAAGATATCCTGCTGGAAGAAAGTGCTCAAAACTATGATGCCGTTGCGACTCTAACAGGAGTCGATGAGGAAAATCTGATTACCTCTATGTTCCTTGACAGGGTAGGTGTACAGAAAAATATCACAAAGGTCAATCGTACCAGTCTCCTCGAGATTATCAATGCGCCTGATTTTTCAAGTATCATCACACCTAAAAGCATCGCTGTAGATACAATCATGCACTTTATTCGTGGTCGGGTTAATGCCCAGTATTCAGACCTTCAGGCCATGCACCATCTAGCCAATGGCCAAATCGAAACCCTGCAATTCCATATCAAGGAAGCTAATAAAATGACTGCCAAACCTCTTTCTCAACTAAAACTGAAAAAAGGGGTTCTTATAGCAGCCATCATTCGAAAGGGCAAGACTATTTTCCCTACTGGGGAGGATATGTTGGAAGTTGGAGACAAGCTCCTAGTAACAACCTTGTTGCCAAACATCACCAAGATTTATGACTTGATCGCGAGGTAAGAAATGAATAAAAGTATGATTCGTTACCTCCTTTCAAAATTACTTTTGATTGAAGCTGTTCTTCTTTTGGTTCCTGTGTCTGTCGCTGTCTATTACCGTGAATCGAGCCAAGTCTTTACGGCCCTCTTTTCAACAATAGGGATTCTCGTATTACTAGGCGGTTCAGGAATTTTACAAAAGCCCAAAAATCAACGGATTTATGCCAAGGAGGGAGTCTTGATTGTTGCCCTCTGTTGGATCCTTTGGTCCTTCTTTGGCGGTCTCCCCTTTGTTTTTGCTAAGCAAATTCCCAGCGTTATCGATGCCTTTTTTGAAATCAGTTCTGGCTTTACAACTACTGGAGCAACTATTCTGAACGACGTTTCGGTTCTCAGTCGTTCCCTCCTCTTCTGGCGCAGTTTTACCCACTTGATTGGAGGGATGGGAGTGCTTGTTTTTGCACTTGCTATTATGGACAATGCCAAGAATAGCCACCTAGAAGTGATGAAAGCTGAGGTTCCTGGCCCTGTTTTTGGTAAAGTAGTATCCAAACTAAAAAACACTGCTCAGATTCTCTATCTCCTTTATCTAGCTCTCTTCTCCCTCTTTGTCATCATCTATTATCTGGCCGGCATGCCCCTTTTTGATAGTTTTGTCATTGCTATGGGGACAGCAGGTACAGGAGGTTTTACAGTCTATAACGATGGAATTGCTCACTATGGTAGCTCACTGATTACCTATCTAGTTAGTATCGGAGTTTTGGTTTTTGGGGTGAATTTCAATCTCTACTACTACCTCATGCTCCGTCGCGTCAAAGCCTTCTTTGGTGACGAAGAACTTCGTGCTTACTTGGTCATCGTGCTGGTTTCTACAGGCTTGATTAGCCTTAATACCCTCTATCTCTACCCAGGATTTTCCAAGAGCTTTGAAATGGCCTTCTTCCAGGTTTCCAATATCATTACAACGACTGGTTTTGGTTACGGAGATATTACCAACTGGCCCCTCTTCTCCCAGTTTATCCTTCTCTTCCTCATGGGAATCGGTGGTTCTGCTGGCTCAACCGCAGGTGGACTCAAGGTTATTCGAGGCCTCATCCTTTCAAAAATTGCTAAAAACCAAATTTTGTCAATCCTATCGCCCCACCGTGTTTTGACCCTCCATGTTAATAAAACGGTGATTGACAAAGATACCCAGCATAAGATTCTCAAGTACTTTGTCATCTATTCTATGATTTTGCTATCCCTTATCTTTATTGTCAGCCTAGATAGCAATGATTTTCTAGTCGTTACCAGTTCTGTCTTTAGCTGTTTCAATAATATCGGACCTATTCTAGGAACCACTTCTAGTTTCTCAATCTTTAGTCCTATCTCAAAAATTCTCCTCTCCTTTGCAATGATTGCAGGGCGCTTGGAGATTTATCCAATCCTACTTCTCTTTATGAAGAGAACTTGGTCTAAGAGATAAAATATAACCACACCTTGTGTCTTACAAGTGTGGTGTTTTTATTTTCATACTCTTCGAAAATAAAATTCAAACCACGTCAGCTTCGCTTTGCCGTATATATGTGACTGACTTCGTCAGTCTTATCTACAACCTCAAAACAGTGTTTTGAGCAACCTGTGGCTAGCTTCCTAGTTTGCTCTTTGATTTTCATTAAGTATCAAATACCTCCCGCAACTCAACAAGTATCTTTGAATCCCGGTCAGACATTTCAGTACCTGACTTAAGGAATTTAAGAGCCCAAAAACAACCCTCAGTCGACTGACCGAGGGTTCCTTTTTATTATTCAAGAACTAGATTAGCTCAAAGCATCATCCATTGAAAGAACTTCGTGGAAGACACGTTGTGTCAATTCAGTTTTTTGTTCTGGAGTGAGGTATTTAGTGTTTACACAGTATCCAGAGATACGTACGATAACGTCTTCACCTGACATGATCTTTTCGTAAACATCGTTCAAGTCCATAACGTTCAAGTTAACGTGTTGTCCACCGTTTTCAAAGTAACCATCAAGGATTGTTACCAAGTTATCAACTTGTTCGTCACGAGTCTTACCAAGAGCGCGAGGTGATACTTGTGTAGTCAATGAGATACCATCAGCCGCATAACTAAAGTCAAGGCTAGAAAGTGAGTTCAAGTTTTGCAACCATCCACCTTTAGCTTTATTAGATGGGTTAGCACCTGGTGAGAAGAATTCAAGTTTAGACAAGTTAACAGAACCATCTTCGTTGAGGTATACACCTTTGTGGACTGGTGAGTTACCAGTTTGTTTAGAGTAAGCAACGTTAGATGTGATAGTCAAAAGTGAAACTGTAGCTTCTGCATCTTTGTAAAGTTTGTGGCTACGTAGACGAGTTGTGTAAGCTTCGATCAACCATTCTGCCAATTCGTTTGAACGTGGGTCATCTTCACCCCAACGTGGGTATTCACCGATTGTTTCGTAATCGTAGATGTAGCCATTTTCGTCACGGATTGGTTTAACTGTAGCGTATTTGATAGCTGACAATGTGTCAACAGTGTTGGCAAATCCACAGATACCGAATCCCATGTTGGCACGTTGTTTAGTTGGCAAGAAGGCCATTTGAACAGCTTCGTAGTTGTACTTATCAGTCATGTAGTGGATGATGTTCAAAGCATCTACGTAAGTGTCAGTCAACCAGTCAAGAGATTTTTCAAAGTTAGCTTTAACTGATTCAAATTCAAGAACTTCGTCACGGATTGGTTCGATATCAAATACTTTGTAGTCTTTGTGAACATCGTCGTAACCACCGTTCAAACCAGTAAGAAGGGCTTTCAATACGTTTACACGCGCACCGAAGTACTGGATGTTGTGGCGTTGTTCTTCATTTTCTGGGTCAAGTGGAGACACACAGCATGAGATACAGCTCATTTCACCATATCCGTCTTTAGCCATTGTTGTTACACCTTCGTATTGGATAGAAGAGTGTTTGTGGCTCATGTGCATACAGTAGCGACGGAAGTTGTATGGCAATTTGTCAGTCCAAAGAACTGTCAAGTTTGGTTCTGGTGAGTTACCGATGTTGTCAAGAGTGTTCAAGAAACGGTAGTCCATCTTAGTAACACGGTGACGACCGTCGTTACCCATACCAGCCATAGAAGTTGTGATGAAAGTTGGGTCACCTGAGTACAATTGGTCATAAGCTTTAGTACGAGCAAATTTAACTGTACGAAGTTTCATAACGAAATCATCAACGAATTCTTGGATTTCTGATTCAGTAAATGTACCACGAGCCAGGTCACGTTCTGCAAAAATGTCCAATACGATTGGTACACGACCTAGAGATGTAGCAGCACCGTTGATAACACGGCAGACAGACATGAAGGCGATATTAACCCATTGGATTGCTTCTTTAACGTTCATCGCTGGTTTGCGAACATCAACTCCGTAAAGGTCACCCAAGCGAACAACTTGTTGCAATGCTTGGTATTGAAGGTTGATTTCTTCACGAAGACGAATTGTTTCTTCATCGATTTCTTCGATTGCATTCCAGTCGTTTACTTTTTCTTGCATCAAGTAGTCTGCACCGTAAAGAGCAAGACGTGCGTAAACACCGATGATACGTCCGCGTGAGTATGCATCTGGAAGACCAGTTACAGTGTGAGCGTGACGAGCGCGACGGATGTTTGAAGTGTAAGCACGGAAGATACCGTCGTTAACTGTTGTTACGTATTTAGTAAAGATTTCGTGAACAGCTGGATCTGGTTCGTATCCATTTTCTTTCAAAGTAGTTTCAGCCATACGGATACCACCTTTTGGCATGAAGTTCAATTTGAAGAGTTCATCGTTTTGGATACCAAAGATAACTTCATTTTCTTTGTCAATAAATCCTGCTGGGATATCAGCGATAGATGTTGGACGAGTGTCCATTGGGAAACGAGTTTCTTCGTAGTGAGCCTTAGTTTCTTCTACAATTTTTTTGATGTGAAGTGAACGTTCTGTTGGTCCTGCAAGGAAGCTTTCGTCTCCATCGTAAGGTGTGTAGTTAGCTTGTACGAAGCGTGATACACTTGCTTTTTCTTTCCAATCTACGCCTTTGAAGCCTTCCCAAGCTTTATCAAAAATATCTTGTGCTTCAACAACTGTCTTAACAACCATGTTAATGTCCTCTTTTTTCTTTCTAGTAACAACCATCTGTTACATTCATGAGACAAGTATACCACACAGTAACCGATTTCAACAAGTGGAAAATCCCTATTTTTACACTTTCTTTTCTAAAACAGTCTGCGTTTCATCCTAAACTGTATTATATTTTTGAAAAAAATAAAGCCTTTTTTCCTTTTTTCAGAAAAAAGGGTATAATAAAAGAAAATAAGCTGTAAAAAGGGGGTCTAGGCATGTTGATTTTTCCTTTGTTAAATGATTTGTCAAGAAAAATCATCCATATTGACATGGATGCCTTTTTTGCTGCGGTGGAAATCAGGGATAATCCTAAACTCAGAGGAAAACCTGTCATTATTGGAAGCGACCCTCGGCAAACAGGTGGACGGGGAGTCGTTTCTACCTGTAGCTATGAGGCACGAGTTTTTGGTGTCCATTCTGCCATGAGTTCCAAGGAAGCCTATGAACGTTGTCCCCAGGCCGTTTTTATCTCAGGGAATTATGAAAAATACAAGACTGTGGGACTCCAGATTCGAGCTATCTTTAAGCGCTATACAGATTTGATTGAACCCATGAGCATTGATGAAGCCTATTTGGATGTGACAGAAAATAAACTCGGTATCAAGTCGGCCGTCAAAATCGCTCGCCTCATTCAAGAGGATATCTGGCAAGAACTTCATTTAACTGCTTCTGCCGGTGTTTCCTACAACAAATTCTTAGCTAAAATGGCTAGCGATTATCAAAAACCACATGGTTTGACAGTGATTCTACCTGACCAAGCTGAGGATTTCCTCAAACAAATGGATATTTCCAAGTTTCATGGAGTAGGAAAAAAGACGGTGGAACGTCTGCATCAAATGGGTGTTTTTACTGGCGCTGACCTACTTGAAGTTCCTGAAGTGACTCTGATAGACCGTTTTGGCAGACTGGGCTATGACCTGTATCGAAAGGCTCGTGGCATTCACAACTCTCCAGTCAAATCCAATCGTATTCGTAAATCAATTGGGAAGGAGAAAACCTATGGGAAAATTCTCCGTGCCGAGGAAGATATCAAAAAAGAGCTGACTCTTCTATCAGAAAGAGTCGCTCTCAATCTACATCAACAAGAAAAAGCTGGAAAAATTGTCATTCTGAAAATTCGCTACGAGGACTTTTCAACCCTTACTAAACGAAAAAGTCTTGCTCAAAAAATACAGGATGCTAGTCAGATAAGCCAAATAGCCCTGCAACTCTATGAAGACTTAAGCGAGAAAGAAAGAGGTGTCCGCCTGTTGGGAATTACCATGACTGGATTTTAAAACCTTGAAGAACCTGGACCCTTCAAGGTTTTTCTTATACAAATAAACGCACAAAACTATAGAGTAACAAGACACTACCGAGTACGATACGGTATTTACCGAAAAGGGTAAAGTCGTGTTTTTTCACATAACTTGTCAAGAAACGAATAGCCACCATGCTGACCGCAAAAGCTACTCCCATCGCAACCAAGAGCAAGAACAATTGTCCAAAGCTCAAGAGCTGTCCTGCTTTTACAAATTTGAAAATCTTTAATGCGCTAGCTCCGAACATAACAGGAATTCCAAGATAGAAGGTAAATTCTGTCACAACAGAACGACTGGTTCCATTTAACAAACCACCTACAATCGTTGCACCTGAACGGCTAGTCCCTGGTAAAAGGGCAAGAACTTGGAAGAGTCCGATATAGAAAGCTGTCGTATAAGGAAGCTTGTCCAACTCTGTTACACTTGGTTCAATAGCACGCGCTTTATTGCGCTTTTCCAAATAGATAAAGGCAATCCCATAGATAATCAACATGAGAGCAACTGAAACCATGTTATGAAAGTGGGTATCAAACCAATCATCAAACTTAAATACTGCAAGCAAAGGCAAGGTCGCAATCAAGACCTTCAACCACAGTCTCCAAGTCTTACGAACTTCCTGCTTGTCTTTACTTGGTTTAAAGGGATTGAGCTTATTAAAGTAAATCACCATAACTGCTAAAATAGCACCAAGCTGAATCACGACATTAAACATGGACATAAAGGCTTCACTCTGATTTTGGTATTGGATAAATTCCTCTGCTAAAATCAAGTGACCTGTACTTGAAATCGGCAGCCATTCCGTAATTCCTTCAACAATACCGAAGAAGATAGATTTTAAAATTTCAATAAGATACATAGATTACTCCTTTTTCTATCTTCCATTATAGCATATTTTTTCAGTCTGTGACATCTCTCTTTAAAAGGCACCGATACTGCCCCCGCCGCCACCTCCGGAGAAGCCACCACCAGAACTTCCATTTCCAGAAGATACGGAATAGGTACTTGCTGTGTTTGCGACATTGACATAATGGCTCATTTGTGCTGTTGAATGATAAAACATATTGTGCCAGCCATAAGCTACATAGAGATTGATATCTGGATTTTCCACTTGAATCTGATGAAACTTCATCAAATGACTGACCTTGTCTGCATAGCCAAATAAAGTCGCATAAACCAAGAGGCGATTCCAGACCACAATACTTTCCAATTCAGCCTGATCCAATCGTGCAATCTCACGCAACATATTTTCAAAACTGGTCCAGAGATAGTATACTTCTGCTCCTGCTTCATTTAGGACACCATCACGATTATCTAATCGAAGCTTCCAATAATAGAAAACAGCCAAAACCAAACCTAGAAAACCAAGTATTGGCAAGGGGATGTAAAGATAGCCATAAACATCCAAACTGTACAAGAACAAACCAAATCCGATAAATAGGGGCAGGATAGTCAAGGCACCCATACCCACTTGCAAGGCCTTTTCCCCACCAGTTAAAGGACGATAGTAATCCGGAAGCCCCCAGAAGGTAACCCGATTTCTCACTCCTTCTTGCATCTGGTTCAATACTTCTTCAAAAGAAGATTTGAGCTGACGCCCCTTTGCTTGAATCCGTTTTTCATCAGAGGCTTTTGCTCTACGATAAAGACTATCAGATACCTTGTAATTCGCAAACAAATTGGAAAGAGTTTCTTCTTTTTTGCCTGAAAAAGCTAGATTTAGGCAGTCTTTCTCAAAGCTTGACAAACCATCTTCTTTTACTAGCCTCAAACCAACTGCATCTCCTTCTGAAATGATAGAGACATTCCCACGGTCTATCACATCTAACAAGGTAGCTTGAATAAGTTGGTCAAAGGTGAATTTTCCATCTCCCTTGACCAAGGGACTCACTTCCTCCAAGGAGGTCGAGTAGACAGCCTCTGATAAAACCATAGGCTCTAATTCCATTGGTGGTTCATAGAGACGATGATTTTTGGCATATTTGACCGAAGGAGTGGTCTTTCTTCTATAAATAAAATAAAAGCAAATACTCAATAACAAGGAGATAGAAAGTATCGAAGGGAAGACCCAAGTAACGAGTTGTTTACTCTGCTCTTTTTCTTTAAAAATCGAGTCTTCTATCTTATTAAACTCTTCTAAACGATTCCCTTTCAATCCCTGATCCCTAGCGCTAGCAAAATCGGTCCGAGGCCAATAGGCATGTAACTCAACTCCACGTTTAGCCGGAAGATTGTCTAAACGGATAGTATAATCAAGGTTACTCTTTTCAACCGTTCCCTCTCTAAAAAGTTTCCCTGTATGGAAAAAGAGTTTTTCAGCCCCCTTGTCTCCCCTTACATGAAATTCAAACTTCCCAATAGCCCCTGAACTATCTGTCAGAGGTTGCCAATTTAATTCAGCGATATCATCATAAAGGAAAAGCAAATTCTTTAAGTTCCAGATAAGGTCAATTTCAACTGTGTCGCCTTCCTGGCCTGGATTATAGACTTTAACAGTATAACCATCTGCTCCTTCTATCACTTCGCTAGTAACGTCTGCTAGTTCAGCACCGTTTTTCGAGGCCTGAACCTTTGGTTGAGGATCTATCTCAAATCCACTAGGCATCTTGCCTGCACGTCCAAGTCCCACGATTTGACCCTTAAAGTCCTCCTCAAACTGGTAAACTATCTTCTGTCTAAATTCTGCTGTATTGTCTGCATGAATATACAAATCACCTTGATAAGAGTTTATCTTGAAATCAATGGCAAAAACAGAGAATGGCAGAAGACAAAACAAGCCTAACACCAGTAAGAAAAAAGTTTTTTTCATCAACTAAGCCCCCTTTTTATCTTTGCTATCATTATATCATTTTTTCACAAGTAAGGGCTTACCTATATTGAAAAATAGATTTTTTTTCGATAAAATAGGAGACAGTTATTTTTTAATAGATTAGAAATAGGAGAAATCATGAGAAAAATATACTTATCTATTTTCACAAGTCTCTTGCTGATGCTGGGACTTGTCAATGTTGCCCAAGCCGATGAATATTTACGCATCGGGATGGAAGCAGCATATGCTCCCTTTAACTGGACTCAGGATGATGATAGCAATGGGGCTGTCAAAATCGATGGGACTAACCAGTATGCTAACGGATACGATGTTCAAATCGCCAAGAAAATCGCTAAGGACTTAGGTAAAGAACCTTTGGTTGTTAAAACAAAGTGGGAAGGTCTAGTTCCTGCCCTTACTTCTGGTAAGATTGACATGATTATCGCAGGTATGAGTCCTACTGCCGAACGCAAACAAGAAATTGCATTTTCAAGCAGTTACTACACTAGCGAACCAGTTTTGCTTGTCAAAAAAGATTCTACTTATGCAAACGCAAAATCTTTGGATGACTTTAACGGTGCAAAAATTACTTCTCAACAAGGTGTCTATCTTTATGACTTGATTGGTCAAATCCCAGGTGCTAAAAAAGAAACTGCCATGGGAGACTTCGCTCAAATGCGCCAAGCTCTTGAGGCTGGTGTCATCGATGCCTATGTTTCTGAACGTCCAGAAGCTCTGACTGCCGAAGCTGCTAACTCTAAGTTCAAGATGGTTCAAGTAGAACCAGGTTTCAAAACTGGAGAAGAAGATACAGCTATCGCCATCGGACTTCGTAAAGATGACAACCGTATTAGCCAAATCAATGCCAGCATTGAAACCATTTCAAAAGACGATCAAGTTGCCTTGATGGATCGTATGATCAAGGAACAACCTGCCGAAGCTACAACAACTGAAGAGACTAGCAGTAGTTTCTTTAGTCAAGTCGCTAAAATTCTTTCTGAAAACTGGCAACAACTCTTGCGTGGTGCTGGTGTCACTCTTTTAATCTCTATCGTCGGAACCATCACAGGTCTCATTATTGGACTTGCCATTGGTGTCTTCCGTACTGCTCCTCTATCTGAGAATAAGGCCATTTATGGCTTACAAAAACTAGTCGGCTGGATTCTCAATGTCTACATTGAAATTTTCCGTGGTACCCCAATGATCGTTCAATCGATGGTTATCTACTATGGAACTGCCCAAGCTTTCGGTATTAACCTTGACCGCACACTTGCTGCTATCTTCATCGTTTCGATCAACACTGGTGCCTACATGACTGAAATCGTTCGTGGTGGTATCCTAGCAGTTGACAAGGGACAATTTGAAGCTGCGACTGCTCTTGGTATGACTCATAACCAAACCATGCGTAAGATTGTCCTACCTCAGGTTGTCCGTAACATCCTACCAGCAACTGGTAATGAATTTGTCATCAATATCAAAGATACATCTGTATTGAACGTTATCTCTGTTGTCGAACTTTATTTCTCAGGAAATACAGTGGCAACACAAACCTATCAATACTTCCAGACATTTACAATCATCGCCGTGATTTACTTTGTCCTCACCTTCACCGTAACACGTATCCTACGCTTCATCGAACGCCGCATGGACATGGATACCTATACTACAGGTGCTAACCAAATGCAAACGGAGGATTTGAAATAATGACACAAGCAATCCTTGAAATTAAACACCTCAAAAAATCCTATGGACAAAACGAAGTGCTAAAAGACATTTCACTCACTGTCCACAAGGGAGAGGTAATCTCTATCATCGGAAGCTCTGGAAGCGGAAAATCAACCTTCCTACGCTCCATTAACCTACTTGAAACTCCAACTGATGGACAAATCCTTTATCATGGACAAAACGTTCTCGAAAAAGGCTATGACCTCACGCAATACCGTGAAAAGTTGGGGATGGTGTTCCAATCCTTTAACCTCTTTGAAAATCTTAACGTACTTGAAAACACAATTGTCGCTCAGACGACTGTCCTTAAACGCGAACGTACAGAAGCTGAAAAGATTGCCAAAGAAAACCTTGAAAAGGTTGGCATGGGAGAACGTTACTGGCAAGCAAAACCGAAACAACTCTCAGGTGGTCAAAAACAACGTGTGGCCATCGCTCGTGCCCTCTCCATGAATCCTGACGCTATTCTCTTTGATGAACCAACATCAGCTCTCGATCCAGAAATGGTTGGAGAGGTCCTCAAAATCATGCAGGATCTAGCTCAGGAAGGCTTGACTATGATTGTCGTAACCCACGAAATGGAATTCGCCCGTGATGTCTCTCACCGTGTTATCTTTATGGATAAGGGGGTGATTGCTGAAGAAGGCAAACCAGAAGACCTCTTCACCAATCCTAAAGAAGACCGTACAAAAGAATTCCTTCAACGCTATCTCAAATAAAAAGAAAAGGCTGCATAAATCGTGCAGCCTTTTTGCTGTCCTCATACTCTTCGAAAATCAAATTCAAACTACGTCAACGTCTCCTTGCCGTACTCAAGTACAACCTGCGGCTAGCTTCCTAGTTTGCTCTTTGATTTTCATTGAGTATCAAAATGAAAAGGCAGACCTTATTCAAGAATCCGCCATTATCCAAAGATTAATCTTCAAATTTTTCATGATTTTTTTCATAGAAATCAATTAAACCTAGAGCTGTTTCAAATGAAATATTTTTTACTTTTGCACGACCCTGCGCTAGAGCAATGATAGACATTTCACGCGCATTCGTTTCTTTAGAGATACGGTAGCCTGTGATTTTCTTATCACGAACCCAGCCAACAACTGATTCTACTTTTTCAAAGTTTGACTTAGCCATGTCCTTCTCCTATTTTCTTCTTTACGATATTTAATTGTATACGTTTTTATGACTTTTGTCAATAAAAAAACATATATTCAATAAAATTAATGATTTATTTTTCTATTACTATCTTATTAAAGCCGATAATATATAGGTTTTCACTTACTATAAACCATTAGTAAACACCTTTAAAATAATTGTATTATTAACTCTTTTGTTTGTAAAAATATTCATGCTTTACAAATAGCAATTCTTGATAGATTAGACAGGTTTTATCTTCAACTTTATTCTATTTACCTAACTTTAAAATGATATTTCTAATAGCAGAAGACTTGCTCTCCACACTATTACTAACTATTATTTCTCTTCTCCTTCTTTGATATTCTTCCTGCCTTTATAAGCACTTTTCACTTGCTCAACTGGTACTATTTATTTACTTTATCAATATTCCTTTTTATTTCTTCAAACCTATAAAAAGATGAGTAGTTAGGACACAATAGTATCCTATCTTCCAATATTTTCCACTGTTTTTATCTTCTTAGTATCTCATCACTCGTCTCAGTCAGTTCAGCATAAGGTTTTTATTAGTATTGATTATTTTTTCTAATTCCTATTATATTTAACCAAATCACAGATTAGCCCTATATAAAATAGCGGATTTCAAAAATACTCCTTAAATATAATAAGTAATTTTACTCCCTTACTATAAACCAAATCAAAAAACATAGGTACTATAATGAGTTGAGATAGAAATAGCGTAATCGATTTCCTAAGTCCATAGGAATCGCCCCCTTTCTTCACCTTCATTATAGCACCTATACATCAGTTGTGCAAATAATATGATATTTTTTTATTAGTCCTCAGACAAGCATATTATAGAGCGTTTCATTACCATTTAAGTTAATATAAGATGGATCAAAACCTTCCATTCGACGAATCAGACCTGCATAATCATGCTTATCTGCCAAGGCAATCCCAATCAATACTGGTCCTGTCCCCTTGCTAGCTCGTTTGATATACTCAAAACGTGTGATATCATCATTTGGCCCCAAGATATCATTTACAAACTCACGCAAGGCCCCTGGACGCTGTGGAAAATTCACTACAAAGTAATGCTTAATCCCATCATAAATCAAGGCACGCTCTTCCATTTCCGGCATACGGTTGATATCATTATTTCCTCCAGAAATGATACAACAAATGGTTTTCCCCTTGATATATTCAGCCAAAACCTCTAAAGAAGCGATACTAGCCGCTCCAGCAGGTTCTGCGACAATCCCTTGCTTAGAGTAAAGGTCAATCAAGGTTTCAGAAATCAATCCCTCATCGACACCTACTAAGGTTTGAACATATTGACGAGTTGCTTCATAGGTCAATTGACCTACCTTTTGTACAGCAATCCCATCCGCAAATTTGTCAATTTCTTTGAGTTTGACAGGTCCACCAGCTTCAAAGGCAGCTTTCATGGAACGTGCCCCATTAGCCTCTACTCCGATGACTTCAATTTCTGGACTTGTTTCCTTGATATAGGTAGAAACCCCAGCAATGAGACCGCCACCTCCAACAGGAACTAAGACAGCATCAAAATCAATCGATTCTTTTCGAGCCTCTTCTAAAATCTCATAAGCAACGGTCCCTTGACCAGCCTGAACATGGGCATCATCAAAAGGATCAATAAAGGTACGATTTTCAGAGACTGTAAATTCTTGGGCTGCTTTGGCTGAGGCATCAAAAGTATCTCCAACTAATTTAATAGTCACGAAGTCCCCACCAAAAAAGCGAACTTGACCAATCTTTTGTTGCGGAGTAGTAATGGGCATAAAGATAGTAGCAGGAATTTTCATCTCATTACAAGTATAGGCAACTCCCTGCGCATGATTTCCCGCAGAAGCACAGACTACCCCACGCTCACGTTCTTCCTTGCTGAGCTGGGAAATGGCATAATAGGCACCACGGATCTTAAAAGAACGAACACGTTGAGCATTTTCCTTTTTCAAATAAATCTTAGCACCATACTTCTCCGATAAATAATGGTCATAATCCAGTGGGGTATTCACAACCACACCGTTCAAGACCTTATGAGCCTTGATTATATCTTTTGAACTTAACATCATTTTCTCCTAAACTATTTCATACTTATCGCAATCCATCCTTTTAAAAAGAGATGAATTGATTATAAAAGCGAGTTAGTCCCCCAACTCGCCTTCACCTTAATTTCTATCAATTAGTTATAGATTTTGAATGCATCATCGTCGTTTTTACCAACGAATGGCATTGCTTTACGCAATTCTGCACCAACTTTTTCAATTTCAAGGTTAGCTGCTTGTTCACGGTAAGCAGTCAATTTTGGACGTCCAGCTTTATAGTCATTTACAAAGTCATTTGCAAATTTACCATTTTGGATGTCTGCCAAGACAGCTTTCATGTTTTCTTTAACTTGCTCAGTAATTACACGTGGACCTGATACATAGTCACCGTACTCAGCAGTGTTTGAAATTGATTGACGCATTTTCTTGAAGCCACCTTCGTAGATCAAGTCAACGATCAATTTCATTTCGTGAAGAACTTCAAAGTATGCCAATTCTGGAGCGTAACCTGCTTCTGTCAAGACTTCGAAACCTGCTTCGATAAGGGCAGTCAAACCACCACAAAGTACAGCTTGTTCACCAAACAAATCTTCTTCAGTTTCTTCTTTGTATGTTGTTTCAAGAAGACCTACACGAGCTGCTCCAACACCTTTACACCAGTCCATAGCAATGTTTTTAGCATTTCCTGTTGCATCTTGGTATACTGCATAAAGAGCTGGAACACCAAATCCTTCTTCGTAAGTACGACGTACCAAGTGTCCTGGTCCTTTAGGAGCACACATGAAGACATCTACATCTGCAGGAACTTTGATAAATTCAAAGTGAATGTTGAAACCATGGGCAAATCCAACTGCATTTCCAGCTTCCAAGTTTGGAGCGATTTCTGCTTCGTACAATTCTTGTTGGATTTCGTCTGGTGCCAAAATCATGATAACGTCAGCCAATTTAGTTGCTTCTGCTACTGTGTAAGTGTCAAATCCATCTTCTTTTGCTTTGTCAAAAGATTTACCTGGACGTACACCGATGATGACATCACGACCTGAGTCACGCAAGTTTTGAGCATGCGCATGTCCTTGTGAACCATAACCGATAACGGCGATTTTTTTACCGTCAAGTGCTGCTACTTTAACATCTTTTTCATATTCCATTTGAACTGCCATAGTTTTTCTCTCTTTTCTATTATTTATTGCCTTTTAGGCTGGTTTAACAAATTTAAAATATTTTTATACTCAATGAAAATCAAAGAGCAAATTAGGAAGCTAGCCACAGACTGCTCAAAGCACTGCTTTGAGGTGGTAAATAAGACTGACGGAGTCAGTAACATATACCTACGGCAAGGCAAAGCTGACGTGATTTGAAGAGATTTTCGAAGAGTATTAATCGCGGGTAAATCCAGTTGCACCAGTTCGAGCAATATTGCGAATACCGTATGGTCGAATGACTCGCAACAGAGCTTCACTCTTTTCAGCATTTCCTGTCATCTGAATGGTAATCGAGCTTGGTGCTACGTCTACAACTGTTGCACGGAAAGGTTGAATAATCGCTAGAATCTCAGCTCGCTTCTCAGCTGGCGCTGACATCTTAACCAAAATTACCTCGCGCTCCAAATGAGGCTTGTCTGTAATATCTCGAATGCGAATCACATCAATTTGACGATTGAGCTGTTTGATAATTTGCTCCACCTCATCATGTGAAGCTACATCAATAATAACGGTGATACGAGATACATTCGGATCTTCTGTTGCTCCAACAGAGATGCTTTCGATATTAACCTGACGACGAGATAGGACACCTGTAAAGCGATTGAGGACTCCTGATCGATTCTGTAGTTTTGCTGTTAACATTCTACGCATGGAACTTCACCCCCAACATCTCATGATTACTCTTACCAGCTGGTACCATTGGTAACACCTGTTCCTTACGAGAAATATCTACCTCGATTAGCATAGGAACATCCTCAGTGATGACTTCAAGGTCTTGGGCCAAGGTCTCAGGATTGTCAAACTTATAGTTTTTAATTCCATAAGCTTGTGCCATCAATTGAAAATCAGGAAGAGTATCAAAGACCGACTCAGATGTTCTACCTTCATAGAAGGATTCCTGCCACTGGCGAACCATTCCAAGCGAGTGGTTGTTCAGCATAACCACCTTGATTGGCACCTTGTAAATGTTCAAAATAGCCAATTCCTGGTTAGTCATTTGGAAACCGCCATCCCCAACAAACAAGACTACTTCCTTATCTGGATTAGCAATTTTAGCTCCGATTGCTGCTGGAATTCCAAATCCCATCGTTCCCAAACCACCTGAAGTCACTAACTGACGTTCATTTTGGTAGGGATAATACTGAGCTGTCCACATTTGGTGTTGACCAACGTCTGTTACCACAATAGCATCTCCGTTAGTTAATTCACCAATTCGTTCAATAACAGCTTGCGGTTGAACTACACGCTCTTTCTTATCGTAAGAACGAACGCGGTTCTTGTCTTTGGTAACTTTTTCAATCCATTTCTCAGTATTGTTATGAACGGTTGGTTCCGCCAGCAACATTTGCAAAGCTTTCTTAGCATCTCCAACTACAGGAATATCTGCACTGATAATCTTGCCAATCTCGGCTGGGTCAATATCAATATGAGCAACCTTAGCATTCTTAGCGAAGGTCTTAGGATTCCCCGTCAAGCGGTCATCGAAACGACAACCAATACTAATCATAAAGTCCGCTTCCGTCATGGCAATATTAGCTGCAAATGACCCGTGCATGCCTCCCATTCCAAGGAAGAGTGGATGACTCGTTGCAATCGTTCCTTGTCCCAAAAGACTGGTTACCACCGGGATTTGATAGCGTTCTGCAAATTCATTTAATTCTGCAGCTGCTTCAGCATAACTAATCCCCCCACCAGCTAACAAGACTGGTTTTTTAGCCTTGGACAATTGCTTCAAAATTTTCTTGATTTGCATATCATTCGGCTCAAGAGTCGGTTGATAGCTTGGTAGGTTCACTTCTGGTGAATAGATGAAGTCGGTTTCTAAAGCAGATACGTCTTTAGGTAGGTCAATAACAACTGGCCCTGGTCGACCTGTAGTTGCGATATGGACAGCTTCCGTAATGATTCGAGGGATATCAGCTGTCTCCCGAACTTGGTAATTGTACTTAGTGATTGGCATGGTAATTCCCACAATGTCTGCCTCCTGGAAGGCATCCTTCCCAATCCCTGCTCGCGCCACCTGACCTGTAAAGACCAAAAGGGGAACACTGTCGCTCATGGCATCCGCAATCCCTGTAATAGCATTTGTTGCTCCCGGTCCGCTAGTGACGACGGCAACACCCAACTTTCCAGTTGATTTGGCATAACCTTCAGCTTCATGCAAACAACCTTGCTCATGGCGTCCTAGAATGTGGCGAATGCCTTTAAAATTATATATCGCATCATACAAAGGCAAGACCGCACCACCAGGATAACCAAAGATGGTATCAATTCCTAAATCACGAAGTGTTTCCAAAACTAGATCCGACCCCGTCTTAGGAGATTCTAAACTGATTTTCTCCATTGTTCCCCTTTCTCTTCTCTTAAAAATAACTTGTTACTATCATACCATTTTTTCAAAATTTTTCAAGAGAAAAGAAGAAATTTTCTGAATTTTCTATTTTAAAGTTTATTTATGAATGTTATTTTTGTTTTTATAAAAAAGATACCGATTTCATTTACTAAAAAAGAAAAAAGAACTGATTTCTCAGTCCTTCATTAATCTTATTCTACACTAAATAGGTATGGGTAAACAGGTTGTTGACCTTGGTGAATCTCGACTTCAACGTCTTCGAATTCTTCTGTGATTTCTTGGGCAATTTCATTGGCAAGTTCTTCGCTTCCGTCTTCACCGACATAGAAGGTTACAATTTCACTATCTTCATCCAACATATGTTTCAAGGTTTCTATCAAGGTTTGGTGCATGTCAGGGTTTGACACGAGAATTTTCCCATCCACCATACCAAGATTATCGTTTTCATGGATTTCTAAGCCATCAATGGTTGTATCACGTACAGCTGTTGTGACGCTTCCACTAACAACATCGCTAAGAGCAGCAGTCATACGCTCTTGGTTTTCTTCGATTGACTTGCTTGGATCAAAGGCAAGAAGACTTGTCAAACCTTGAGGAAGAGTGCGAGCTTCCACCACTACTGCTGGTTGCTCCAAAACTTCTGCTGCAGATTGAGCTGCCATGAAGATGTTTTTGTTATTTGGCAGGAAGATAATGTTACGAGCGTTGACCTGTTCAACAGCCTTGATAAAGTCTTCTGTTGAAGGGTTCATGGTTTGACCACCTTCGATAACATAATCCACACCTTGAGAACGGAAGATATCTGCTAGACCTTTACCAGCCACCACAGCAATCAAAGCATACTCTTTTTCTTCAGCTGGTTTGCTAACTTGAGCAGCTTCTTTCTCAACCTGTGCTTCGTGTTGGTTACGCATATTGTCAACTTTTACCTTGACCAAGCTACCATATTTGAGACCTTCTTGCATAACAAGACCTGGATCTTCTGTATGGACATGGACTTTGACGATTTCATCATCATTAACAACGAGGAGAGAATCCCCAAGTTCATTCAAGTAGTTACGGAACTCTTCATAGTCAAAATCTTTAGCATAGGTTGGACCTTGCTTAAGAGCTACCATGATTTCAGTACAATAACCAAAGGTGATATCCTCAGTCGCTACATGACCAGCTACAGACTTGTGGTGCTCTGCATTGATCATTTCACTCATGTTGGCCGGAGTCGCTACAAAGTCCTCAGATGCGATATATTCACCAGTAAGGGCTGAAAGGAAACCTTCGTAGATAAAGACCAGTCCTTGACCACCTGAGTCCACAACGCCAACTTCTTTCAATACTGGAAGCATGTCTGGTGTTTTAGCTAGAGCTGTTTTAGCACCTTCCAAGGCTGCGCGCATGACTTCAACAGCGTCATCTGTTTGCTCAGCTTTTTTCTTAGCACCGATAGCAGCCCCACGAGAAACTGTCAAAATCGTTCCTTCAACTGGTTTCATCACTGCCTTATAGGCAACTTCCACACCTGATTGGAAGGCAAGGGCCAAGTCTTGACCTGTTAACTCATCTTTATCCTTGATAGCTTGTGAAAATCCACGGAAAAGCTGAGACGTAATAACGCCTGAGTTTCCACGCGCACCCATCAAAAGACCTTTGGCAAGAATGCTCGCTACCTCGCCAACTGTAGAAGCTGGCTTGTCTGCAACTTCTTTAGCTCCATTTTCAATGGTCATTCCCATGTTTGTTCCAGTATCTCCATCTGGAACTGGAAAGACGTTTAATGAATTGACATATTCAGCTTGCTTATTCAAGCGAGTTGATGCAGCCTGCACCATTTCTTGAAATAAGCTAGTAGTAATTTTTGACACGGTTATTCTCCTACAACTTTGATATTTTGAATGTAGACATTTACAGTCTGAGCAGTAATTCCAAGTTGGTTTTCCAAACTAAAACGAACACGCTCTTGAATGTTTTTTGACACTTCGCTAATCTTTGTTCCGTAGCTCAACACGGTATATACATCAACTGCAATACTGCCATCTTCGGCCGCCTTTACGACGACACCTTTAGAATAATTTTCCTTACCTAGAAGGGCTTGGAAATTATCTTTGAGGGCATTTTTACTAGCCATACCGACCACACCAAAAATTTCAGTTGCTGCTCCACCTACGACGGTTGCAATCACTTCATCTGTTAGTTCGATTTGACCATCTTTTGTATTAATTTTTACAGTCATCCTTTTTACCTCAACTAGTTGATACTCTATTTTATCATATTTCAGCCCAAGTGTAAAAGCAGAATACTGTATCAGCGGATATTTACTCTATTTTTCAAATGATGTTACACCCACAGAAAAAGAAAAAGACCCTAAGGTCTCCTTACTTTTATTATTAAACGCGTTCAACTTTACCTGATTTCAAAGCACGAGCTGAAGCCCAAACTTTTTTAGGTTTACCATCGATAAGAACAGTAACTTTTTGAAGGTTTGGTTTTACGGCACGTTTTGTTTGGTTCATCGCGTGTGAACGGTTGTTTCCTGATACAGTCTTACGACCTGTAAAGTAACATACTTTAGCCATTGTGTTTTCCTCCTATTAGATCTAATATAGCGGATGTGCTAGCACCACATACCGTACTATGTTATCACACTTTCTTCATTTTTGCAAGGGAATTGGAAGATTTTTTTATTTAACGTAGACAATTCCCAACTTCCCAAAAGCCACATCTCCACGGATAATCAAGGTTTTGCTGGTTGGGACTAGAGGAGTATCTGCCTTAGCTACGCCACAGAAAGTTTCTACCTTTAAATCAACTCCCCAATGTTGGGGAACATAGATAACTGCATTGCCAAAACCAACTTCCACTTTCAGAGTTGCGGTATCTCCTAAAATCTCTGCATTGTCATAATATATCTTGGCATTGCCAAAACCAACTTCTACTTGATCTTCTACCAATTCTTGCTCTTGCTTGTAGAAAGTCCCAGTCCCAAAAGCAACTTCCTTATCTGTCAGAATGGTCTTTTCACCGTCATACCACCATTTTTTCCCATTCCAAGTTCTGTTAGAATGAGTGAGTGCGCTGACACCCATTACGATTAAAATACTTGCCCAGAACAATGACTGATTAGGAATTGGTAAAATGCCATAAAAGTGGTTAGCAATCATTAAGGCTACTAGAGCTGTAAAAGAGGCTGAAGTTAAGTGACGACGCAACAAAGCTCCAACTGATTGATAGGCAAAAAATGCAATACCAAGCAAGGGCCAAATTTGCCCACCGAATGAAGGGATTCCAAAATTTCCTTGTAATAATATTAAAGCTGCCAATACTAGCAACACAATACCAAATGCTTTCTTTTTCATGTTCTTACCTCATGTTTCTTAGATTTTCTTTTAGGAGGGATTGGTAATGCCGTGACACATGAACCTCCTTGTGGGTCTGATAAAAGGAAATGGTGCCCGTTCCTGAAAAGGACTTGTCAACCGAGTAAACTTGCCGAATATTAGCAATGGTCGACTTGGATACTCGACTGAAATAACGGGGCAGGATAGACTCTAACTCATAGAGTTTAAGTCGAACCTCGTAGGCATCTTTCTGGGTATGGGCGTAAATCTTGTTCCCCTCTGTTTCAAAGAAAAGAATTTCCGACAAGTCCAGATAATATTCACCCGTCCCCTTGTAAAAAATCAACCTAGGAGACTTGGATTCTTGCAAGAGCCGCTGTAAATCCGCAATTTCATCTGTCAAAGCCGCTGCCTTGATGACAATTTCAGTTTCCTCTAAATTGCTGTCAATTTCGATTCGTAACTTCATTCCATCTCCTTTCTGACTCTACTATATCAAAGCTAAAATAAGAAAACAAGAGCAAAAAAGCAAGTGGTTACTTTAGACTCGTAAGTGGTTGTAAGGCTACCCTAACTTACAGGTCAACATAGAAAGAAAATCACACCCCACACAAGAGCACAAATATAACCAACCACTACATCCTTGGGATAATGCACACCACCTAGGACTCGCACAAGGCCTAGTAAGGCTGACAAGGTCAAACAAGCCATCCCTACAGATAAACTAGCATGCAAACAAGCCATGGAAATAATGCTTGCTGAAAAGACATGACGACTGGGCATAGACTGACCAGGACTATCTCTGTCAAGCAAGGGTTTAATAGCCCATTCCTCATAAGGCCTAGGGGTATTGATTTTCTTACGAAGAAAGGACAAAATCACAAAGCCTGACGCAGGGATACACACATAGATCAAGACCTGTTTACCAAGTCCTTCTTGGAAGTAGGTAGTGGCTAACAAGGTTAGATAAATCATAGGCATAACTACTGTCATGAACCGATTGAAAGTTCTTAACAATCTCAGAAAGATAGGCCTATTCTCAATGTTACCAGCAATGTGGTCATACCATTCTTGATAATTTTTCATATATTTTCTCATCACTTACTCAAATTTTTCTTATAGGGAAGCACTTGTCTTCTAGTATAGTGCAGAAAAAGAAGGTCGTCAAGCCTTCTTTGGGTTTATTCTTCTGCTTCGTCTTCTGTAAACTGACTGTTGTAGAGGTCAGCGTAGAAACCAGCTTGCGCCATCAGCTCATCATGATTGCCTTGCTCGATGATATTGCCATCTTTCATAACCAGAATCAGATCAGCATTACGGATGGTTGACAAGCGGTGGGCGATGACAAAGGAAGTTCTTCCTTCCATCAAACGGTCCATGGCCTTCTGAATCAATTCCTCTGTCCGAGTATCAACAGAAGAAGTCGCCTCATCTAGGATTAGGAGTGGCGCATCTTTTAACAAAGCACGAGCAATTGTCAAGAGTTGTTTTTGTCCGACAGACAAGGTCACTGTGTCGTCCAAGATGGTATCGTAACCATCTGGTAGGGTCATAATAAAGTGGTGAATCCCTACAGCTTTGCTTGCTTCAATCACGCGCTCATCACTAATCCCCTTTTGGTTATAGATAAGATTGTCGCGAATGGTTCCTTCAAAGAGCCAAGTATCCTGCAAGACCATTGAAAAGGCATCGTGTACTTCCGAACGCTTCATCTCTTTGGTATCCACACCATCGATACGGATACTTCCCTTATCAATCTCATAAAACTTCATCAAAAGATTGACAATGGTTGTCTTCCCAGCTCCGGTCGGTCCGACGATGGCAACCTTTTGACCTGCATGAGCCGTCGCAGAAAAGTCATGGATAATAGTTCGCTCTGGTGTATAACCAAAGGAGACTCGATCAAAGACTACTTGACCTTTCATGTCGCTCAATTGTCTTTCTTTATGGGATTCATCTTCCATCTCCTCTTCAGCCAGGAATTCGAAGACACGTCCCATGGCTGCACTAGCCTGCTGAAGACTAGTAATTCCCTGGGCAATTTGTGAAAGAGGCTGAGAAAAGATACGAACGTAGGCCATAAAGGCAACGATAATCCCGATACTGATGTGCCCATTTAAGGCCAAGGCTGCACCAACGATAATCACCAAGGCATAGCTAAAGTTCCCAATAAACATCATAATCGGCATCATAATCCCTGAAATAAATTGAGATTTCCAGATACTATCATACAGACGATTGTTTAATTTCGCAAACTCTTCTTTCGTGCTCTCGATAGCATTGTAACTGGTCACAACATTATGGCCAGAGTACATTTCCTCCACATAGCCATTGACAGCTGCCAAATCTTGTTGCTGACTCTTAAAGAAGCCCTGAGATTTGCCCATAAAGACAGACACGAAAGCAAAACCGATAAGAGTTGAAACAACCGTCACCAAGGCTAAAATCCAGTTCATTCCAAACATGGTCACCAAGACTGCCACGACCAATAAAGTGGATGAAAGAACTGTCCCCAGACTTTGATTAAGGGACTGGGCTGCAGTGTCAACGTCATTGGTTACACGAGACAAAGTATCCCCCTGAGAGTGTCCATCAAAATATCCCAATGGAAGGCGATTAATTTTCTCTGCAATAGCTCTTCTCAAACGCTCTGAAAAACGTTGAATAGCTGTTGTAAACAGAAAAGCTTGCAAATAATTTGATAAAAGTCCAATCACATAGATGACGGCCAAAAAACCACCAATAGCTGCAACCGCCGCGACATCCACACTTGTTTCCAGACCACTGGCAATGATATTAGTCATTTCCTTAATACGGGTTGGCCCATAAACAGTAATGATATTGGATAGGATTGTTGCTAGAAAGGCGATTAGAAGGGCAAACTGGAGGCCTGCAAGATAGGGTTTACTCTGTTTCCAGAGAGACATTTTCTTATTTTCCATGTTCCAATTCCTCCTTCGATAGTTGTGAATAGGCAATTTCTTGGTAAACTTCGTTATTAGCTAGAAGTTCCTTGTGGGTGCCTTGTCCCACGACTTTTCCTTGATCCAAGACCAAAATCAAATCTGCATCCATAATTGTTGAAATACGCTGTGCGACGATGAGTTTGGTCATAGATTTTGTTTTCTCTGCTAACTCTTGGCGAAGAACTCGATCTGTCTTGTAGTCCAAGGCTGAGAAGGAGTCATCAAAGATGAGGATTTCTGGCTTCCGAGCCAAGGCACGCGCAATTGCTAGACGCTGTCTTTGACCACCTGAGAAGTTAGTTCCTCCTTGGGCCACTTCTGACTCTAAGCCCGCTTCCTTGTCTTCGATAAAGTTCTTAGACTGGGCCAACTCCAAAGCCTGCCACATAGCCTGCTCACTAAGTGGTGTTTCTTGACTTTGTCCAAAGTCTAGATTGTCTTTGACATCACCTGAAAAGAGAACAGCTTTTTGTGGAATATAGCCAACCTTGTTGCGCAAATCTTCTAGAGCATAGTCTTGAACATTGACACCGTCCACCAGAATTTCTCCTGCTGATACGTCATAGAAACGTGGAATCAGATTGACCAGAGTTGATTTACCTGAACCCGTTGACCCAATGAAGGCCACTGTTTGACCAGTTTCTGCTTTAAAGCTAACATTCTCAATAACCGCCTCCGAATTTGCCGCATATCGGAAGGTCACATCCTTAAATTCGACCTGACCTTTGAGGTTTTCATCAGCCAGCTGCACTTGAGCAGGGTTTTGGATAGAAGAATGCAAATCTAAAACTTGATTAATCCGCTTAGCAGAGACCATAGTTCGGGGAAGAACGATGAAGAGTGCTCCCATGAGAAGGAAGCCCATGACAACCTGCATGGCATAAGACATGAAAACAATCATATCACTAAAGAGAGGCAGACGTGCTATCGGAGCAGCGTCGTTAATCACATAGGCCCCAATCCAGTAAATCGCCACACTCAAACCACTTGAAATTCCCATCATGATAGGGTTCAAAATAGCCATAAGACGGTTGACAAACAAATTCAAGCGTGTCAATTCATCATTTGCTGCTGCAAATTTTTCATTTTGGTATTCTTCAGCATTGTAGGCGCGAACGACACGAATACCTGTTAAACTCTCACGAGTGATACTGTTCAGTTTATCAGTCAGCCCCTGAATCAAGGACTGTTTTGGAAAGGCTAGCGTCATCAAGACTGTCGTCATCAAAACATTGACAATCACTGCTACAAGAACGGCCCAGAGCCAGTATTCTGAATGGTCTAAAATCTTCCCGATAGCCCAGATAGCCATAATCGGACCACGCGTTACCACTTGCAAGCCCATGGTAATCAACATTTGAACTTGAGTAATATCATTGGTAGTACGCGTCAAGAGACTGGGAATAGAGAATTTCTTAATCTCTGTCTGCGAGTAATCCAAAACTCGGTTAAAAATATCACTTCTCAGCCTACTAGTATAAGAAGCTGCCACTCGGGATGCAAAAAATCCAACTGCAACTGCGGATAAGAAGGCTAGAAAGGACATTCCCACCATCATGCTTGCCGGCTGCCACAACTCATCTAAATTAGTTCCTTGACTACCTAGCAAATCCGTAATTTTCGAGATATAGGTCGGCACTTCCAACTCCAGATAGACCGAAAAGCATGTAAAGAGAATGGCTAGTAAAATCATCCCCCATTCTTTTCTACTAATTCTTTTGGCTAATTTCTTCATTCTCTTCTCCTATTCCCTTGATATTTTCCTGTAGTTGACCGAGAACTTTCTCAAAAATCAGTAATTCATCTTCATCAATGCCTTCCATCAACTGCTTGTCTATGCGTTCAAAAAAAGCCTTAACCTGCTTCATTTGAGAACGCGATTTGTCTGTCAGACGAACAAACTTAGCCCGCTTATCGCTAGGACTCGCCTCCAATTCCACCAAACCATTTTGTACCATACGCTTGACCAAATTACTAGCAACAGACTTGGTAATATTGAGTTCCTGCTCGATATCTTTAATCAAGACCAAGTCTTGGTTTTTCTCACGATTATCCAAAAAACGCACAACCTGACCTTGAGGCCCACCCATAAATTCAATACCACAACGTTTGGCTTCCTTTTGCACCATGAGGTGAATCTGATGACCAAAACGCTTAAAGACTAACATCGGTTTATCCATACTAACTCCTTTCTAACCATTGCATTTAGTTCTCCTAGGAACTAAATAAGTTTTCATGAGAACTATTTTACCACTTTGAAAAGAGATGTCAATAAAAAGTTTCCTAGAGAACTATTTTCTTGATTCAAAAAATCCCAAGTGATTTTTTCACTTAGGATCATGTTCTATAGGTTAAATTAGAATCCATCTACGTTTGTGTAGATCTTTTGTACGTCTTCGTCGTCTTCAAGAACGCTGTAAAGTTTTTCAAAGGTTTCAAGGTCATCCCCTGACAATTCCACTTCTGACTGAGGAATCATTTCTAATTCAGTAACTTGGAATTCTTCGACACCTGACTCACGGAGGGCAACGATAGCCTTATGAAGGTCAGTTGGAGCTGTGTAAACTGTGATTGTACCTTCTTCTGCTTCTACATCATCCACATCCACATCTGCTTCAAGCAATTGCTCAAAGACTGCATCGGCATCTTCACCTGCAAATACGATAACTCCCTTGTTGTCAAAGAGGTATGAAACCGAACCTGAAGCGCCCATGTTTCCACCGTTTTTACCAAAGGCAGCACGGACATTAGCCGCTGTACGGTTAACGTTTGAAGTCAAAGTATCCACGATCAACATAGAACCATTTGGTCCAAAACCTTCGTAACGTCCTTCTGTAAAGGTTTCGTCTGTGTTTCCTTTAGCCTTGTCCAAAGCTTTATCGATAACGTGTTTTGGCACTTGAGCTTGTTTAGCACGGTCGATAACGAATTTCAAAGCTGAGTTTGATTCTGGATCTGGATCACCTTTTTTAGCTGCTACATAGATTTCTACACCAAATTTTGCATATACTTTAGAGTTAGCTCCATCTTTAGCCGTTTTCTTGGCTACGATATTGGCCCATTTACGTCCCATTAGGAATCTCCTTTTTTCACATTTTAATCTTTCTTATTATAACACAAGTTTTTTCGATTTTCACTAGAGGAAATGGATTTTATTCAGTAAATACAACTAGGATAGCACTTTAGTTGCTAAAATTTCCTTGCCTTCTTTTATCAAGGGGTGACGAAACAGTGAGAAATACAGTTGAATGGTCATGGCAACCCAGATTAAGGGTTCGCAAAGGATAACTCCCTTATATCCTGCCCAAGGGATAATCAAAACCACAAAAGCGATTTTCCCGATTAGTTCGATAAAGCTAGAAACCAGAGGAAGGACTTTTTGCCCCAAGCCCTGCAAACAATTGCGATAAATCAACAAGAGACTCAGAATGGGATAAAAGGCTGAGCTGATTTGCAGATAGAGACTACCATTTTCTACCAAGTAGCTATCCGTCGAACTGGCCAAGAAGGAAACCAAGGCTGGACTGGCAAAAAAGAGGAAGATACAAACAAAAACTGCCCAGGATATACTTAAACGACTGCCGATTCGAAGACCTTGAACAATGCGGTCTGGGCGCTTAGCACCTAAATTCTGTGAAGCAAAGGTCGTCATTGATGCAGAAATAGCGGTCATCGGAAGAAGGGCGAAAGCCATAATGCGTCGAGCCGCCGTCTGGGCACTAATAATCACTGCACCAAAGGTATTAACAGAAGACTGTAAAATCACACTGCCTATAGATACAATTGAGCTCATCAAGCCCATAGCCAAACCTTGCTCCAAGAGGTCAGCGTATAAGGCCTTATCCCATTTGAAATGCTTGAGTTGAGGCAAAAGTTCTGGCACACTCTTACGAATATAATAAAAGCAAAGAACCGCTGATAAGCCTTGCGAAATGATGGTAGCAAGTCCCGCGGATTGAACTCCAAGATGCAATTGCGTAATAAAATAGAGATCCAGAACTACATTGACCAGAGCAGAGAAAATCAAAAAACCAAGCGCAGCTAGACTGTCCCCAATAGACCGCAACAAGCCTGCAAAAAGATTATAAGCAAAGCTGACACCAACACAGGTTACAATCATAGAAATATATTGATAAGACTGAGGAAGGATTTCTGCAGGAGTATCTAAATATTGCAAGAGTGGATACAGACCGACAAATCCCAGCAGCATAACTACAATACTCAAAAGAGCACCTAAAATCCAGATGGCTGCCACTGCCTCCTTGATTTTAGTGAAATTCCGAGCTCCATAATAGCGGGCAATGACAATCCCCATGCCATTACCAACACCAAGAGTAAAACCTACAATCAGGTCAAAAATCGCTGTCGTCGCCCCTACCGCAGCCAAGGATTCTTGACCAAGGAAACGTCCAACAATCAAGACATCAGCAGTATTATAGAGCTGTTGAAAAATATTTGATAGCAAGATTGGGAAGGCGAAGCTTAAGAGCGAGGGAAGAATTGGACCATGTATCAGGTCCACTGTTCGTTTTTTATTCATAAGGCTATTATATCAGCTTTCTAGAGGAGCGACAAGAAACAGCAAACTATAGATGATCTAAAAACTTGAATCAAAAACCAAAAAAGCAGCGGATGTTCTCCACTACTTTGACACCTTATTCTTCAATTTCGATTTCAAGTTCGTCGCCTAGGTCAAGAGTTACTTCTTCATTCACAGAATCTGCTTGAACTGCTTCATCTTTTTTAGTTTCAACGCCTTCTACAGAAGCTTCCTCTCCATCAATCAAACCAAATTGAACACGGACTTGATGGTCAATTTCATCAAAGATTTCTGGGTTATCTGCCAAGTATTTCTTAGCATTTTCAGAACCTTGCCCGATTTTCTCATCCTTGTAAGAGTACCAAGCTCCTGCTTTTTTGATGATATCCAAATCGCTTGCGATTTTCAAGAGTTCACCAGTCTTAGAAATACCTTCTCCGTACATGATTTCAACGAAGGCTTCCTTAAATGGTGGAGCCACCTTGTTTTTCACGACCTTGATTTTAGTTTCTTTACCGACATTGGTATCTTTTTGGTCACCAGTTCCCTTGATTTGTGTGCTTCCACGAACATCCAAACGGACTGATGCGTAGAATTTCAGAGCACGTCCACCAGGAGTTGTTTCTGGATTTCCAAACATGACCCCAACTTTTTCACGCAATTGGTTGATAAAGATGGCAATTGTTTTGGTTTTATTGATAGAAGCACCAAGTTTACGCATAGCCTGGCTCATCATACGAGCCTGCAAACCAACGTGGCTATCACCGATATCTCCATCAATTTCCGCACGAGGGACAAGGGCCGCAACTGAGTCGACTACGACAAGATCCACGGCTCCTGAGTCAATCAATTTTCCTGCAATCTCAAGACCTTGCTCTCCTGAGTCTGGTTGTGACAAGAGCAATTCGTCAATGTTGACACCAAGGGCCGCAGCATAAGCTGGATCAAGGGCATGTTCCGCATCGATAAAGGCAGCAATACCACCTTCTTTTTGTGCTTGCGCAACTGCATGAAGGGCAACCGTTGTCTTACCAGATGACTCTGGCCCATAGATTTCAATGATACGTCCCTTAGGATAACCACCTGAACCAAGGGCAATGTCAAGAGCCAAAGAACCTGAGCTCATCACTTGCACCTTTTGCTCCGCACGTTCACCCAAACGCATGATTGAACCCTTACCAAAGTCTTTCTCAATCAATTTAAGAGCGTCATTCAAGGCTTTTTCACGTTCTGCCCCGAATTTTTTTGAAATTTCATCTAATTTTTTTGGTTTTTTCGCCATTCTATTCTCCTACATTCTAATGGTCCTCAGACCTATCTACTATTATATCAAAAGTTAGTCACTTAATAAAGCCTTGCGAACTAGGTTAAAGGCATGCATAACCGCAATGTGACGTACATCTGCTCGACTTCTGCCTCCAATATTGACCTTGATGACCTCAGTTCCTTGCTCTTGAGCCAAGCCTATGAAGACTGTCCCAGCTGGATGTCCTTCTAGGCTATCTGGCCCTGCCACACCAGTCAAACTAAGGCCAAAATCAGACTGGGTCTTGATTCGTGCCTGCTCAGCCATCTTCTGTGCTGTAAATTCAGACACCACACCCTGTTCTTCCAAATCCTTGACAGGAATATCCAACATCTTTGATTTTTCCTCCAAGCTATAGGTTACAAAACCACCCTTAAATATACTTGAAGCACCCGAAAAATCCGCTACCCTAGCTTGGAAAAGACCAGCCGTCAAACTCTCAGCAGACGTGATGGTTTTCCCTTGCCTTTTCAGTTCTTCTACCACAATGCTAGCTAAACTAGTTTCTTCCCCATAACCATAACAAAGATCTCGTAAAGAAAGGCCTTCAAAGGTCTGGCGACCTAAGATTTGATTTTCCAAGATATCCAGCACTTGATTCGCCTCTTCTTGGCTGCTAGCTTTTGTTGACAGACGCAGAGTGACTTCTCCTGTCTTAGCATAAGGGGCCAAGGTCGGATCGGTTTGATTATCAATCAAATCAGACAAAATCGTAACCAACTGGCTCTCGCCAATCCCAAAGAAACGAAGAACTCGGGAATGCAGCTTGCTCCCTGTCATCAACTTGGGTAGAAGTTGGTTTAAAACCATAGGTTTTAATTCACTTGGTGGACCTGGAAGGACAACGTAGGTCACTCCATCGACTTCCAATATTCCTCCCACAGCCAGTCCTGTTTCATTTGGCAGTGGAATCGCTCCTTCTACAAGTTGAGCTTGTCTTTCGTTATTCGGTGTTCGGGCATAGTCTGGTCTCTGGGCAAAAAAGACATCCAACTTCTCCTGCGCCTGAGGATCAAAGACTAATTCTTTCCCTAAAAATTTAGCCAGAGTTTGTTTGGTCAAATCGTCCTCAGTTGGCCCTAAACCACCTGTCAAAATCACTAGACTACTACGTTGACTGGCAATTTCGAGCAAAGACAAGAGACGAGCTTCATTGTCTCCTACAGCCGTCTGAAAATATACATCTACCCCAATCTCTGCTAGTTTTTCCGACAAAAACTGAGCATTGGTATTGACAATCTGTCCTGTCAAAATCTCTGTTCCAACAGCAATGATTTCTGCTTTCATGTTTCCTCCTACCTATCTATTCGTATTTTTTTGAAAAAATCGCAGGAAATTTCCCACGATTTCAACTATAAATTAGATTATTCTACATCTTCTTGATTTCTTGTACTACTAATCGTACCTGTTCCCAAACCGATACCATTTTGATTTCCGAGAACATTTTCATATAAGACTGCATTTGTCTCTAACTCTGTCACCTTCGGTTTATCAAGTGAAGTTCTCAAAAGATTCTGGATCTCTAACAAATGGTTAGCAGTTACGATTTGATAAGATGTCCCTTGCAATTCGGCGTCTTCTCCTCGTAATTGTTGAGTTTCAATCGTTTTAAACGAGTCCTGGTAACCTAACAAGCTTGGAATACTTTTCGCAGATAAATCAATGTTGGTTTGCATATTAGTACTTAGGGCTTTTAAGATAGATTGATAGTGACTAACACTATTCAAACTAAGAACTTTTTCAACAACCTTTTGAATGACTTCACGCTGACGCTTCTGACGTCCGTAGTCCCCTTCTGGATCCTGGTAGCGCATGCGAGAATAAACAAGAGCTTCATCTCCATTTAGAGTTTGTTGCCCAACACCAATAGAAATAGTATTAAATTCCTCTTGGTCACTAATAGAAATCGGGAAACCTAGCGTGTTATTGACAGTTATACCACCCACTGCATCGACTAATTGTTGTAATCCGTGCATATTGACCATAATATAGCGGTCAATATGGATGTTCATCATCTTCTGAATGGTTGAGATAGCTAATTCTGCACCTCCACCCGCATAGGCGGCATTCAGTTTCGCTTCTTCAATACTACCATCTTTATGCTGAATTTTAGTCAGGATATCACGTTCCAAACTCAACATCATGGTCTTTTTCGTGTGCGGATTAACTGTCAAAAGAATCATGGAATCACTATTTCCCTCCCAAGGGTCCGTTCGTTCTTCGTTTCCAGTATCAACCCCCATTAAAAGGATCGTTAAGGGTTCAGTAGCCTCAATAACATTGGTTTCTTCCCCAATCTTTTTATAGGTTTTTGATAAGGTTTCTGTACCTTGCTGATAAATAGTATAAGCAAAAACACCCACACCTAAAACTGTCACAGCTAGAAAAGCTAGCACCATTCCAATAATTTTTTTAACCATATTTCTATCAATCTATCAGTCTACCCATCAGGTAAACATCTATAAATTTCCCTTCTTCTATGTACGCACCGCGCTCTTGTCTACCTTCAATTACAAAGCCATGCTGTTGATATAAATGAACTGCACCCTGATTGCGAGTTTGGACAGTTAGTTGAAGTCGACGAAGAATGCCACTAGCCTGTGCCCATTCTACGACTTCTTCAAGTAACAAACTCCCCAGTCCATTATTCCAATACTTCTGACCAATCACAATAAAGAGATCTCCAATATGACGAACTCTCTTGCGTTGATCAGCTGTGATATTCACAAGACCAGCAATTTCATCATTCAGCAAGGCCAGTAAAGTGATTTGATTTTCAGAGTGAGCCTGTTTATCCAAAAACAACTCCATCTCAGTATCTGTCATCAAAATGCCATTCCTGTCCAGACTGGTAAAATCTGTTTCTACACTGACACGATTTAAAAACGTCACTAACTCAGCAGCATCACCAGGTTCTGCTTCTCTAATGAGCAATTCATACTCCATGTTGAAGCTCCTCTAAAAGTTTTTCTGCACGTGAACCCTTTGCTTGGAAATGTAATCTGCGACCTTCTTCTTCTTTTAGAATTTCTAATTCTAAATAAGTATCTGGTAGAGCATCACCTAAGAGATTCCCCCACTCGATGACGGTCACCCCACCACCAAAGAGAAACTCATCTAAATCGATAGAATCAGCGTCCCCCTCAATACGATAAACATCTAAATGATAAAGAGGAAGACGACCTTCATACTCTCTCACAATAGTATAGGTTGGACTCTTAATCATCTGAGTAATCTGTAACCCTTTAGCAAGGCCTTTTGTAAAAGTCGTTTTGCCTGCTCCAAGTTCTCCAGTTAGAATTAAGACGTCATTTTTTTCTAATAAATAGCCCAAACGTTCACCTAAGGACTGTAACTCTTCTTCGTTTTTAGTGTACATGTTTCTATTATACCAAAAACTTGTTCTTTGTCTAGGTATTATCTATGAATTCCATATTATGAATTAAAAACTTGAGCCAGTCCTTGTTATGATTTTAAAATAGGAACAGTAAAAAGACAACTAACAAGATATCTCTCATCAAATGACTGTAAAATGAAACTTCCCAGCGAATGACTTTTGGCACCAACAGTCCTAGAAATAGCATTCCCAAGGCAATATAAAAGGTCATGGATAATAGCATCCAAGGATTTCTGAGAAAGATTAGAATAGCTAGTCCACTAATAAAACAAATTTCCTTCTTTCCTAAAAACTTTTTCACTCCATTTACATACTTCTGAATTGGCAGAAAAACTAACAAATCAATACCAAATAAGAAAAAGAAACTCGGTAGAAAGGCTCCCACAAATCCTTCTACGGATGTATTTCCTGCAAGGATATGTTCTATGACAATTAAAGCTAAACCCAAAATATTTACTAAGAGCAAGAGACTATACAAGAATTGTTGCTTATCTTCCTTAAAAACTGAATAAGATTGATTTCGCTGTCCACTATAGTAGTTTATCCCTGCCCCAATACTGGCAAGGAGCAACATGCCAACTAAATAATAGAAACAGTTTTGATTTAACATCAAGGCCCAAGTCGATAAACTTAAACAAGAACAGCTACCAATACCAAAAACTGTCATCAATAACAAAACACGAATTTGCTTTTTCATTTTTTCCATCATTCTTCCTCCCTACTTGCTCTTATTATAAGCTAGAGATTCTCATCATTGCTAGAATATTTCTCAACTGTCAGTTTTCTACTCTAAAATGCAAAAAAGTTTGATGCAAGTATCCCTTACATCAAACTTTTATTATTTCTCTTCAAACCAGAGAGCAATTTCTCGCTTAGCTGACTCTTCTGAATCTGAACCATGTACAACATTTTGGATAGGTTGATTTTCACTAGCAGCTTTTGCAAAATCACCACGAATAGTTCCTGGTAAAGCTTCTTCTGGACGAGTTGCCCCCATCATGGTCCGCCAAGTTTCGATTACTTTGGGACCAGAAATGATGCCCACAAGAACCGGTCCTGAAGTCATAAATTCACGAATCGATGGGTAAAAACTTTGACCAACCAAGTCCTGATAGTGCTGGTCAATTAACTCTTCTGAAACCTTTGTACGCAACTCCAATTTTTCGATTGTCAATCCACGTTGTTCGATGCGCTTTAACACTTCACCCACTAGCCCTCTTTTTACACCGTCTGGTTTAATGATAAAAAATGTTTGTTCCATACCCGTCTCCTTTGTCAGCTTCTTTCTTTTATTTTACCACATTTCATGGAAAAATGGAGAAAGTTTTCAGAAAAGAGAAAGAGAACCCGAAGGCTCTCTCATTCTCTTTTATTCTACTGTTTCTTCCACAGTTTCAACGGCAGTATCCACAACTACTTCTGTTGTTTCTTCATTTCCTTCTTCCTCTACTGGAGGATTAAGGTATTCTTCTTCGTTGATAGCTTGTGGTTCAAGGTTACGGTAACGGGCCATACCAGTACCAGCTGGGATGATCTTACCGATGATAACATTTTCTTTAAGTCCAAGGAGATGGTCTTTCTTACCACGGATAGCTGCATCTGTAAGGACACGAGTTGTTTCCTGGAAGGAAGCCGCTGACAAGAAACTATTTGTTTCAAGTGAGGCTTTGGTAATTCCCATAAGGACTGGGCGACCTGTCGCTGGAACTCCACCTGAGATAAGGACATCTTTGTTAGCATCTGTAAAGTCATTGATATCCATGAGGGTACCCATGAGAAGATCTGTGTCACCTGGATCCATGACACGGACTTTACGGATCATTTGACGAACCATTACCTCGATGTGTTTGTCACCGATTTCTACCCCTTGGCTACGGTAAACTTTTTGTACTTCACCGAGAAGGTACGTTTCAACTGACAAGACATCACGAACTGCAAGGAGACGTTTTGGTTGGATAGAACCTTCTGTCAAAGCAGCACCACGCGCTACTTGGTCTCCAACCTCAACACGCATACGAGCTGTAAATGGAACGACGTACTCACCTTCGCCAGTTTCACCCTTAACAAAGACTTTCTTAGTACGAGTTGATGCATCTTCTTCGATAGCAGTAACTTGTCCTTTAACCTCTGTGATAACCGCTTCCCCTTTAGGATTGCGGGCTTCAAAGATTTCTTGGACACGAGGAAGACCCTGAGTGATATCGGTATTTGAGGCAACCCCACCCGTGTGGAAGGTACGCATTGTAAGCTGTGTACCAGGTTCCCCGATAGATTGGGCAGCGATTGTTCCAACTGCTTCACCAACTTCAACCGCATCACCAGTCGCCAAGTTGATACCGTAACAGTGACGGCAGACACCGTGACGAGTGTTACATGTAAATACGGAACGGATAGTCACTTCTTCCACACCAGCATTAACAATTTCACGCGCCTTGTCTTCTGTAATCAGCTCGTTTGGACCGATAATCACTGCACCAGTTTCTGGGTGTTTAACAGTTTTCTTAGTGTAACGACCGTTGAGACGCTCTTCGAGTGACTCGATCATTTCTTTTCCTTCTGCGATAGAGCGGATCAAAAGACCACGGTCAGTTCCACAGTCGTCCTCACGGATGATAACGTCTTGGGCAACATCAACCAAACGACGAGTCAAGTAACCTGAGTCGGCTGTCTTAAGGGCCGTATCGGTCATACCTTTACGGGCACCGTGAGTTGAGAAGAACATTTCGAGTACTGACAAACCTTCGCGGAAGTTTGAAAGGATTGGCAATTCCATGATACGTCCGTTCGGAGCTGCCATCAGACCACGCATACCGGCAAGCTGTGAGAAGTTTGAGATATTACCACGGGCTCCAGAATCCATCATCATAACGATTGGGTTCTTAGGATCTTGGTTGGCAATCAAGCGTTTCTCTAGTTTTTCACGGGCAGCACGCCATTCAGCTGTAACGGCATTGTAACGCTCGTCGTCTGTAATCATACCACGACGGAATTGTTTTGTGATTTGTTCTACACGTTTATGTGATTCTTCAATGATTTCAGCCTTGTCATCAACGACTGGGATATCGGCAATACCCACTGTCAATCCTGCAAGAGTTGAGTGGTGGTAACCGAGGTTCTTCATACGGTCAAGTAGGGCAGAAGTTTCTGTCGTACGGAAACGTTTGAAGATTTCAGCGATGATATTCCCAAGGTTTTTCTTCTTGAATGGAGGGTTAAGTTCAAGATTTCTGATAGCTTCCTTGATATCTCCACCAAGTGGCAAGAAGTATTTAGCTGGAACGCCTTCTGTCAAGTTGGCATTGTTTGGTTCTTGCAAGTATGGTAGACCCTCTGGCATGATGTCGTTGAAGAGGATTTTACCAACTGTTGTAAGCAAGACCTTATGTTTTTGCTCTTCTGTCCAAGGCTTGTTGAGGCTGTCTGTTGCGATACCAACACGTGAGTGGAGGTGAACATAACCATTACGGTAAGCCATAACCGCTTCGTCACGGTCTTTGAAGACCATTCCTTCACCTTCACGACCAGCTTCTTCCATAGTCAAGTAGTAGTTACCCAAAACCATGTCCTGAGACGGAGTAACAACTGGTTTACCATCTTTCGGGTTCAAGATGTGCTCAGCAGCTAGCATCAAGATACGAGCTTCTGCTTGGGCTTCTTCTGAAAGCGGTACGTGGATGGCCATTTGGTCCCCGTCAAAGTCGGCATTGTAGGCTTCACAGACAAGCGGGTGCAAGCGAAGGGCCTTACCATCAATCAAGACTGGCTCGAAGGCTTGGATACCCAAACGGTGAAGGGTCGGTGCGCGGTTCAAAAGCACTGGGTGTTCTTTAATCACTTCTTCAAGGATATCCCAGATACGCTCATCTCCGCGTTCCACCAAGCGTTTAGCAGCTTTGACGTTTTGCACGATATCACGGGCAACAATTTCACGCATCACGAATGGTTTAAAGAGCTCGATCGCCATTTCACGTGGCACACCACATTGGTACATCTTAAGCGTTGGACCAACGGCGATAACAGAACGTCCTGAGAAGTCAACACGTTTACCGAGCAAGTTTTGACGGAAGCGTCCTTGTTTACCTTTAAGCATGTGGCTCAATGATTTCAATGGACGGCTACCTGGTCCTGTGATTGGACGACCACGACGACCATTGTCAATCAAAGCGTCAACTGCTTCTTGAAGCATACGCTTCTCATTTTGAACGATAATACCTGGTGCATTCAACTCAAGCAAACGAGCCAAACGGTTGTTACGGTTGATAACACGGCGGTAAAGGTCATTCAGGTCAGATGAGGCAAAACGACCACCATCCAACTGCAACATTGGACGAAGATCTGGTGGAATAACCGGAAGGATGTTGAGAATCATCCATTCAGGTTTGTTTCCAGACTTGTAAAAGGCATCCAAAACATCCAAACGACGGATGGCTTTAACACGTTTTTGTCCAGTAGCTGTTTTCAATTCTTCTTTGAGTTCAGCGATTTCTTTTTCAAGATCTACTTGTTTCAAAAGGTCTTGGATGGCTTCGGCACCCATCTTAGCAACGAATGATCCATAACCATACTCACGCAAGCGCTCACGGTATTCGCGCTCTGTCATGATAGACTTATGCTCAAGTGGTGTATCTTTAGGATCAATCACCACATAAGCTGCAAAGTAGATAACTTCCTCAAGGGCACGAGGACTCATATCAAGGGTCAAGCCCATACGACTTGGAATCCCCTTGAAGTACCAGATGTGAGATACAGGAGCTTTCAATTCGATATGTCCCATACGCTCACGGCGAACTTTCGTACGCGTTACTTCAACCCCACAACGGTCACAAACAATCCCTCTGTAACGAATGCGTTTGTACTTACCACAAGCACATTCCCAGTCTTTTGTAGGACCAAAGATAACTTCATCAAAGAGTCCTTCACGTTCTGGTTTCAAGGTACGGTAATTGATTGTTTCAGGTTTTTTGACTTCTCCATAAGACCATGAACGGACTTTACTTGGAGAAGCTAGGGTGATTTGCATACTTTTAAAACGATTTACATCAACCACTATTTCTTCCCTTTCTATTCTAAGTGAACTGCTTATTCTTATTCAGCAGCTTCTTCTGTTGCTTCCGCTTTTGTTGCTTTCTCAGCTTCTTCAGCTTCAAAAGCTGCTTTAGCCTCTTGTGCTGCTTTTTCGCGGGCTTTTTCAAGGTCATCTACGTGGATGACATCTTCGTCCATTCCTTCATCCAAGTCGCGAAGTTCCACTTCTTGGTCATCTTCGTCTAGGACACGCATATCAAGACCAAGAGATTGCAATTCTTTGACAAGAACTCGGAAGGATTCTGGAACACCTGGTTTTGGAATTGGTTTTCCTTTTGTAATAGCTTCATAAGCTTTCAAACGTCCGTTGATATCGTCAGACTTGTAAGTCAAGATTTCTTGAAGGACATTTGACGCACCGTAAGCTTCAAGAGCCCAAACCTCCATCTCACCGAAACGTTGTCCACCAAACTGAGCTTTACCTCCGAGTGGTTGTTGGGTAACAGTTGAGTAAGGTCCGACTGAACGCGCGTGCAATTTATCGTCAACCATGTGGTGGAGTTTGATCATGTACATGACTCCGACAGAAACACGGTTATCAAATGGTTCCCCAGTACGTCCATCGTAAAGGATCGTTTTGGCATCGCTATCCATACCTGCTTCTTTAACAGTTGACCAAAGGTCTTCAGAACTTGCTCCGTCAAAGACTGGTGTTGCGATGTGAATACCAAGAGTACGAGCAGCCATACCAAGGTGAAGCTCCATAACCTGACCGATATTCATACGTGATGGCACCCCAAGTGGGTTCAACATGATATCGACTGGAGTTCCATCTGGAAGGTAAGGCATGTCTTCTACAGGAACGATACGAGAGACAACCCCTTTATTCCCGTGACGTCCGGCCATCTTATCTCCGACCTTGATCTTACGTTTTTGAGCGATGTAGACGCGAACCAGCATATTAACACCTGATTGCAATTCATCTCCATTTGCACGTGTAAAGATCTTAACATCACGAACGACACCATCGGCACCGTGTGGTACACGAAGAGAAGTATCACGCACTTCACGAGATTTATCTCCGAAGATAGCGTGCAAGAGACGTTCTTCAGCTGAAAGGTCTTTCTCACCCTTAGGTGTTACTTTACCTACAAGGATATCGCCTTCTTTAACCTCAGCACCGATACGGATAATACCCATTTCGTCAAGGTCTTTAAGAGCGTCTTCCCCAACATTTGGAATTTCACGAGTGATTTCTTCAGGCCCAAGCTTTGTATCGCGCGTTTCTGATTCGTATTCTTCAAGGTGAACAGATGTGTAGACATCGTCTTTAACCAAGCGTTCACTCATGATAACAGCATCCTCGAAGTTGTAACCTTCCCAAGTCATGTAGGCAACGATTGGGTTTTGTCCAAGCGCCATTTCTCCATTTTCCATAGAAGGTCCGTCAGCAATGAAATCGCCTTTTTCAACGACATCGCCAACTTTTACGAGAGTGCGTTGGTTGTAAGCAGTACCTGAGTTTGAACGACGGAATTTTTGGATGTGGTAAACGTCCAATGAACCATCTTCACGACGAACTTCTACCTTGTCAGCATCTGCATAGGTAACTTTACCGTCATACTGAGCAATCACAGCAGCTCCTGAATCGTGGGCTGCTTGGTATTCCATACCAGTACCAACGTAAGGTGCTTTTGGATTAATCAACGGCACAGCCTGACGTTGCATGTTGGCTCCCATGAGGGCACGGTTGGAGTCATCGTTTTCCAAGAAAGGAATACATGCTGTCGCAACGGCAACTACCTGTTTTGGTGATACGTCCATGTAGTCAACAACATTAGCTGGATACTCTTGGTTGACCCCTTGGTGACGTCCCATGACAACTTTTTCAGCAAATGTTCCATCTTCATTCAGACGAGAATTAGCCTGTGCTACAGTAAATTCATCTTCTTCATCGGCTGTCAACCAAACGATTTCGTTCGTAACAACACCTGTTTCACGGTCAACCTTACGGTATGGTGTTTGAACAAAACCATACTTATTCAAGTGTCCGTAGGATGACAAGTTATTGATCAAACCGATGTTAGGTCCTTCAGGTGTCTCGATTGGACACATACGGCCGTAGTGAGTGTAGTGCACGTCACGGACTTCATATCCAGCTCGGTCACGTGTCAAACCACCAGGTCCTAAGGCTGATAAACGGCGTTTGTGAGACAACTCAGAAAGCGGGTTGTGTTGGTCCATGAACTGTGACAACTGTGATGAACCAAAGAATTCTTTAACCGCAGCTGTTACAGGACGGATATTGATAATTTGTTGTGGTGTCAAGACTTCGTTGTCTTGAACAGACATACGTTCACGGACATTACGTTCCATGCGAGAAAGTCCAAGGCGTACTTGGTTGGCAAGCAATTCACCAACCGCACGGATACGACGGTTTCCAAGGTGGTCGATATCATCTACACGGCCAAGTCCTTCAGCCAAATTGAGGAAGTAGCTCATTTCAGCAAGGATATCTGCAGGAGTGACGATACGAACCTTGTCATCTGGATTAGCATTACCAATAATAGTTACAACACGGTCTGAATCTGTTGGCGCAACAACCTTGAATTTTTGAAGAACAACTGGCTCCGTTACTACGGCCGCATCGTTTGGAATATAGACAATTTTGTTCAAATCGCCATCCAAATGACTTTCAATACTTTCAATGACGCTACGAGTCATAACAGTTCCAGCTTCTACCAAGATTTCTCCAGTTTCAGGATCTACCAATGGCTCTGCAATGGTTTGGTTGAGCAAACGTGTTTTGACATTGAGTTTTTTATTGATCTTGTAACGACCAACTGCCGCCAAGTCATAGCGACGTGGATCAAAGAAACGAGCTACAAGCAAGCTACGTGAGCTTTCAGCAGTCTTAGGTTCACCTGGACGAAGGCGTTCGTAAATTTCTTTCAAGGCTTCGTCTGTACGAGAGTCCATTGGATTCTTGTGGATATCTTTTTCAACAGTGTTACGAACCAATTCGCTGTCACCAAAGATATCAAAGATTTCGTCATCACCTGAGAAACCAAGCGCACGAACCAAGGTCGTAAATGGAATCTTACGAGTACGGTCGATACGAGTGTAGGCAATATCTTTTGAGTCGCTTTCAAGCTCCAACCAAGCTCCACGGTTAGGGATAACCGTTGAACCGTAGCCCACTTTACCGTTTTTATCAACTTTGTCGTTAAAGTAAACACCTGGTGAGCGGACCAACTGAGATACGATGATACGTTCACCACCATTGATGATGAAAGTACCCATTTCTGTCATGATTGGGAAATCACCAAAGAAAACTTCTTGAGTTTTGATTTCGCCTGTTTCTTTATTGATCAAGCGGAAGGTTACAAAAATTGGTGCTGAGTAGCTAGCATCGTGGATACGAGCTTCTTCTAGCGTGTATTTTGGTTCCTTGATTTCATATCCAACAAATTCCAACTCCATAGTGTCTGTGAAGTTTGAAATTGGCAATACATCTTCAAACACTTCCTTAAGACCATGGTCTAGGAAATCTTTGAATGAATCAGTTTGAATTTCAATCAAATTTGGTAAGTCAAGAACTTCTTTGATTCTTGAAAAACTACGACGGGTACGATGTTTCCCGTATTGAACGTCATGTCCTGCCAAGATGATTCTCCTTTGTAAATAAGTTCCAAGCCTTGTCAATCAGGCTTTTCTAATCGTCATATGGTTTTAAAAACCCCTATCACCGTGTCCTCTTGATAAATTTTCAGAATCTTTAAGTCTTTGTTACAAGTGCTTGAAATCCTGAAAAAAAGCACAAAAAGAGCAGCTAAATCTGACTTTTTCAGAAGATTTAACTGCTGTGAGCCTTGTCTGGACAATATTTCAGACAAAACCTACGACAAATGATTATTCATATTATACCCTATTTAGCTAGATTTTTCAAGGGGATTAACAAATTTTTGACAAAATCTTTTCCTATAAAAAATTAAATTCAACTTTCACTTTGCAAATTTCATTTTCAGCTTAGTAGTTCACAAAAATATAGTAAATTACGATTTTCCTATTTTATATTAGGCTATTTTTCTTGACTTTACTAGAGTTTTCTTTTAATATATATGTATAAATATATAGGGAGATTTATGATGAACATCTTGCTTTCTAAGACTGAACAAGATTTGCTATTCTTACTGGAAGAATTAACCAAACACCATGATTGGATAGAAATTCCAGACTTGGCTGAGAAACTGAATTTTTCAATAGAAGAATTGCAAGAACACCTTTTTGAGCTTGAGCAATTATTTCCAAACCTCCTGCTTCAATCAAGAAAAAAAGGCATTCAGTTGCAGTTTGACTTCCAAAACACCTTGGATCCCAGGATTGCGATTTTTAAACAATCTGAAACCTATTCTTTTTTGAACCAGTTATTTTTCAATGAGGGACAATCACTCGAGCAAATGTGTCAAGAACTTGTAATGAATTGCGAACGAGTTCAGGAAATCATACAGCATCTAAATACTAAACTTCCCCAACACTATGGCATTAGCATCCAACTTTTCCCTTTAGTCATGGAGGGAATCGAGGAGGACATACGTGCCTTTTATCTAGACTACTTTAGCCAAAGTTACGACTTTCTAGATTGGCCCTTCCCTTCTATTTCTGAAGAATCACTCACTCACTTGATTCAGCTATTTTTGGACGCCCAACAAGTTTCCCCCAACCTCAGTAGCTTACGGCAAATCAAATATACCCTAGCTATCAATCTAGAGCGGTTTAATAAAAGTCACTTCATTGAAAACACTACTCCCCTTTTAACCAGTCACTACAGCACTCTCATGCAAATTCCACAGTTTGAACAAGATATCAAAAAGCTGGCTAGAAAACTCCATTTTGAACCGACAAAGGAAACACTGGAACAGCTATTTTCAAACTCAACCAAATCTCTTCAAATTGCAAACAATCCTAATAATGGAGCACTGGGTGATATTTATCATATTCAAAAATCCTACCGTTTATTGAGTCAAATCTTAGAAGAGTTAGCTAAAGAATTTCACCTACAGATTGAAAATCGCGAGGAATTGATTTGGCTCCTCCACTACACTGCCCAATCTGATTTCTTTCATTTACTCAGTAACCGGTCTCTCGACAGACAGAAATCCCGGATTTTAAGCAATTATCAAGCAGAATTTCCAAAACTATTTGAAGTAAGTCAACATAAATTCCAATCTTATTTTACTGAGATGGGGCTAAACAGTAAGTCAAGTAAGCTACAAGAGATGATCTACACCTTCACCATCCAAGGGCATCGGATTTTAGTCCAACTGCTTCAAAAACTTCCCAAAATACGTGTTTTGGTTATTAGTCATCTGGATAGCCATCATGCACAAAGCCTAATCGATACCCTAACTCACTACGGCAACAATCTTTATCTATTTGATTCTTGGGAAGAATCTACGATTTCTTTCTCAATTCTCAATCAAATCCCGCACGATATTGTTATCACTACCTTTCCTGTCACCAACTCTCCCAAACCACTTATCTACAGTCGTAATTTCTCTACAGCAGAACTATTTTACCACCTCCACCTTCTGTCTTCTCAAATTCATAAAGAAAGACTGGTTAAATCGTAACAAAATCTGTTGCGATTTTTCTTTTATTTTAATTTTAGGAAAACGCTTGCATATTGTTTTACTAAGTGCTATACTGATAAAGAAATTTATTGATTGGAGAATGATTATGAGAAAAACACCATCTCACACTGAGAAAAAAATGGTCTACAGCATCCGTTCCCTCAAGAATGGAACTGGTTCTGTCCTTATTGGAGCAAGCCTTGTCCTACTTGCTATAGCTACACCAACTATCTCAGCTAACGAAAATACTACAACTAGTACAGAAGCTTCGAAGACTATTGTTCAACCAACTACTGGTACAACTGACAGCTCTGGTAAGAACAAAAGTAATATTTCTTCACCTGAAAATGCAAACGCTTCCCTAGAGAAAAAAGAAGAAAAACCTGCAACAGAGCCAACAACTCCTGTTGCAAGCCCAGCCGATTCAGCACCACAAACCGGGCAAGATCGTTCAAATGAGCCAACTACTTCTACGAGTCCAGTAACGACTGAAACTAAGGCAGAAGAGCCAATAGAAGACAACTACTTCCGTATCCATGTCAAAAAGCTTCCTGAAGAAAACAAGGATGCTCAAGGACTATGGACTTGGGACGATGTTGAAAAACCTTCTGAAAACTGGCCTAACGGAGCCCTGTCCTTTAAGGATGCCAAAAAAGATGACTACGGCTACTACCTAGATGTCAAATTAAAGGGAGAACAAGTCAAGAAAATTAGCTTCCTCATCAATAATACAGCTGGGAAAAATCTAACCGGTGATAAATCTGTAGAGAAACTGGCACCAAAAATGAATGAGGCTTGGTTAGACCAAGATTACAAGGTGTTCTCTTACGAGCCACAACCTGCAGGTACCGTTCGCGTCAATTACTACCGTACGGACGGCAACTATGACAAGAAATCTCTCTGGTATTGGGGAGATGCGAAGGAGCCAAGTAGTGGTCAATGGCCTAACGGAACAGACTTTACGGCCACAGGAAAATACGGTCGCTATATCGATATTCCACTCAAAGATGCAGCTAAAGACCTTGGATTTTTATTACTAGACAGAAGCAAGCAAGGAGATGACGTGAAAATCCGTAAAGAAGATTATAAGTTCACAGATTTGAAAAACCATAGCCAAATTTTCCTAAAAGATGATGACGAAACCATCTACACCAACCCCTACTATGTGCACGATATCCGCATGACAGGAGCCCAACACGTAGGAACTTCTAGCATTGAAAGTAGTTTTTCAACACTTGTCGGTGCTAAAAAAGAGGATATCCTAAAACACTCTAACATCACTAATCACCTAGGAGACAAAGTAGCTATTACCGATGTTGCAATAGATGAAGCTGGCAAGAAAGTGACCTACAGCGGAGATTTCTCTGACACAAAACATCCTTATACCGTTAGCTACAACTCTGACAAATTCACTACCAAAACAAGCTGGCGTCTGAAAGACGAAACTTACAGCTATGATGGCAAACTTGGAGCTGACCTAAAAGAAGAAGGAAAACAGGTTGATTTGACCCTTTGGTCACCAAGTGCTGATAAGGTTTCTGTCGTTGTCTACGACAAGAATGACCCTGAAAAAGTAGTTGGAACTGTCGCTCTTGAGAAAGGCGAAAGAGGAACTTGGAAACAAACTCTAGATAGCACAAACAAACTAGGAATCACTGATTTCACTGGATATTATTATCAATATCAAATCGAGCGTCAGGGTAAAACGGTTCTTGCACTCGATCCTTACGCTAAGTCCCTCGCTGCTTGGAATAGTGACGATGCTAAGATTGACGATGCCCATAAAGTGGCTAAAGCCGCCTTTGTAGATCCAGCTAAACTCGGACCTCAAGACTTGACTTATGGTAAGATTCACAACTTCAAGACTCGTGAAGATGCCGTTATCTACGAAGCTCATGTGCGTGACTTCACCTCAGATCCTGCCATTGCAAAAGACTTGACCAAACCATTTGGTACCTTTGAAGCCTTTATCGAAAAACTAGACTACCTCAAAGACTTGGGTGTAACCCACATCCAGCTCCTTCCAGTCTTGTCTTACTACTTTGTCAATGAATTGAAAAATCATGAACGCTTGTCTGACTATGCTTCAAGCAACAGCAATTACAACTGGGGATATGACCCTCAAAACTACTTCTCATTGACTGGTATGTACTCAAGCGATCCTAAGAATCCAGAAAAACGAATTGCAGAATTTAAAAACCTCATCAACGAAATCCACAAACGTGGCATGGGAGCTATTCTGGATGTAGTTTATAACCATACAGCCAAAGTCGATATCTTTGAAGATTTAGAACCAAACTACTACCACTTTATGGATGCTGATGGAACACCTCGAACTAGCTTTGGTGGTGGACGCTTAGGGACAACCCACCATATGACCAAACGGCTCCTAGTTGACTCTATCAAATATCTAGTTGATACCTACAAAGTGGATGGCTTCCGCTTCGATATGATGGGAGACCATGATGCAGCTTCTATCGAAGAAGCCTACAAGGCTGCACGCGCCCTCAATCCTAACCTAATCATGCTGGGTGAAGGTTGGAGAACCTATGCTGGTGATGAAAATATGCCTACTAAAGCTGCTGACCAAGATTGGATGAAACATACCGATACTGTCGCTGTCTTTTCAGATGACATCCGTAACAACCTCAAGTCTGGTTATCCAAACGAAGGTCAACCTGCCTTTATCACAGGTGGAAAACGTGATATCAACACTATCTTCAAAAATCTGATTGCTCAACCAACCAACTTTGAAGCAGACAGCCCTGGAGATGTGATTCAGTATATCGCAGCCCATGATAACTTGACCCTCTTTGACATCATCGCTCAGTCTATCAAAAAAGATCCAAGCAAGGCTGAAAACTATGCTGAAATTCATCGTCGTTTGCGACTTGGAAACCTCATGGTCTTAACAGCTCAAGGAACTCCATTTATCCACTCTGGTCAGGAATATGGACGTACCAAACAATTCCGTGACCCAGCCTACAGAACTCCAGTAGCAGAGGACAAACAACCAAACAAATCTCACTTGTTGCGTGATAAGGACGGCAATCCATTTGACTATCCTTACTTCATCCATGACTCTTACGACTCTAGTGATGCAGTCAACAAGTTTGACTGGACTAAGGCTACAGATGGAAAAGCCTATCCTGAAAATGTCAAGAGTCGTAACTACATGAAAGGGTTGATTGCCCTTCGTCAATCTACAGATGCCTTCCGACTTAAGAGCCTCCAAGATATCAAAGACCGTGTCCACCTCATCACTGTCCCAGGTCAAAATGGCGTGGCAAAAGAGGATGTAGTGATTGGCTATCAAATCACTGCTCCAAATGGGGATATCTACGCAGTCTTTGTCAATGCGGACGAAAAAGCTCGCGAATTTAACTTGGGAACAGCCTTTGCCCACCTCAGAAATGCTGAAGTTTTGGCAGATGAAAACCAAGCAGGACCAGTAGGAATCGCCAACCCGAAAGGACTTGAATGGACTGAAAAAGGCTTGAAATTAAATGCCCTTACAGCTACTGTTCTTCGAATCTCTCAAGGCGGTGCCATCGTTGCCCCAGCTATGGAAGAAAAGCCAGAATTTGACCTTTCCAGCTTAAAACAAGAACAAGGGCAAAATAATGGCCAAGGTACTATTTCAAACCGAGTGGTCAAACCTGAACATCAAGATCCAGCTCCACAAGTTAGACCTGACTCTACTAAACCAGATTCTCCTAAACCAGATGCAGAAGATAAACCTAGCCAAGCTACAACTGATTCACAAACCACACAAACTTCACAACCAGCGCAAGAAGCACAACCATCATCTGTAAGTGAAGCTGTTCAAAATGAATCAGTAGAAAACCCTAGCAAGGAAAATATACCTGCAACCCCAGCTAAACAAGCTGAACTTCCAAATACAGGAACCCAAAACGATAACAAACTCCTATTTGCAGGAATCAGCCTCCTTGCCCTTCTCGGTCTCGGGTTCTTACTAAGAAACAAAAAAGAGAACTAAACCAGCCCTCCTATAGAAAAATCCTCCGAGCATTAATGCTCGGGGGATTGATTTTTGCCCTGATAATCCTATCTATCAAATCATATATTCCACACTATAGGTCGCGTCCGAAAGGATTCGTGCCAAAAATTGCTTGGTTCGTTCTTCTTTTGGACGGCTAAAGAATTCATGGGCATTATTTTCTTCAACAATTCTCCCGCCATCCATAAAAATGACATGGTTGGCCACATCTCTGGCAAAGCCCATCTCATGAGTCACTACTACCATAGTAACCCCTTCTTTGGCTAACTGTTTTAAAACATCCAAAACATCCCCTACCAACTCTGGATCCAAGGCTGATGTTGGCTCATCCAGCAGAATAACCTCTGGTTTCACAGCGATTGCACGGGCAATACCGATTCGTTGTTGCTGGCCTCCAGAAAGCTGAGAAGGATAATAATCTTTATAAGCTAGTAAACCAACTTTTTCTAAGGCAGCTTCCGCACGTTTGGTTGCTTCTTCCTTAGGAATTTTCCGAGCAATCACCAAGCCTTCTAAAATATTTTCCAAGGCTGTTTTATTGGCAAATAAATTATAATGTTGGAAAACAAAAGCGGTCTTTTGGCGAATTTCTAAAATGTCTTTTTTAGTCAATTTTCCAAGGTCGTAGTCTTTGTCAGCAAGCTTCAAAGAACCACTATCAGCCTTTTCTAAATGATTGAGACATCTGAGAAAAGTCGTTTTACCTGATCCAGATGGCCCCAAGATTACAACCACATCCCCTTGGTTGACCTTGAGATTAACATCTTCTAAGACTTGTCTGTCTCCAAATTTTTTTGCAACATGTTCTACTTGTAACATTGTATCCTCCTATGCTAAACCTGTAGTGGACGCTACTTGTCCCTTCTCTCTTCGAATATAGCGTTTCTCTAAGAGTGAAAAGCCCCATTGAATCAATCCGCAAATAAGAATGTACTGTAAAAAGATAACAAAGTATGATTCAAAATACTGATAACCATAAGATGCTTCAACACGGGCAATAGCTGTAATATCCTTAATGGTCATCACAAAGACCAAAGAGGTCCCTTTTACAATATTTATGACTAAATTAGCCAAATTGGGCAGGGCTGAACGCAAGGCCTGTGGAAAAACAATCCTCACATAGGCTTGACTAGTGCTTAAACCAATCGCTTGTGCAGCTTCTAATTGTCCCTTATTCACAGTCAAAATAGCCGAACGTAAGATTTCTGATAAACTACCTGTTGTCATCAAACTATAGATAATAAAAGCATAATAGATAGGATTGAGTTTAAAGATGTCAACATTACTTCCTATGCTTTTAAGAAATTGATTGAGCAAACTCGGAAACAAACTATAGAAGAAAAGAATCAGTAAAATTGGAGGTGTCGCTCTTATAAAAGCTAGATACACGAGGGAGAATGTTCGAACACCTTTCACTTTATATATTTGGCCCAGCGCTAAAAACAAGGCTGGTACAAAACTTAATACCATGGCAACAATCATGATGATCAAGGTAGTCGGTACCCCTTTTAAGGTCTCTAAAAAGGTTTTTGCAATATAGTCTAAATCCATATCCTATCTCCCTTTCGTTTCCAAAGATTTTTCCAACAAGCGACTCAAGAAGGAAACAGCCAAGGCCACACCCCAATAAAGAATGGCAACCGCTGTATAGGTTTCAAGAGAGTAATTCCCCAAATTGCGACTGATTAAGAGATTGCCAGCCCCCATGACATCTACAAAACCAATCGTATAAGCTAGGGCAGCGTCTCGCATCAAATTTAGAATAGCGGTCGTCATATTTGGAAGGGCCACCTGAAAAGCCTGAGGAAAAATGATTCTCCAGAATGTCTGACTAGGTGTCAGACCAATACTGACTCCAGCTTCCATCTGACCTTTTGGAATTGCCTGATAGGAGGCCTTAAACACTTCTGCAATGATAGCCGCAAACAGCAAGACCATAGTAAATAATACGAAGACCGTTTTAGACCAGTTGTTGATATCTAAATTCAACCACCATTTTAAAAATTCAGGTAAACCATAAAAGACTAAAAACAGTAAGACAATCGGGGGAGTACAGCGAAGAGTGAAAATATATCCCTTGGAAAGACCTGCAAAAGTCTTGTCTTCTCCCACTTGTGCCCAAGCCAGTAAGCCACCGAAAAGGGAGCCAAGGATTGTAGTAAAAAAGAGAATGGACAAGGTCATCGGAAGAGCCTGCCATAAGGTGGGTAAAAATTGGAACACTCTTGAAAAATCATATGAAACCATGTAAAACTCTTTCTAATACTCAATGAAAATCAAACTAGGAAACTATCCGCAGGTTGCTCAAAACAGTGTTCTGAGGTTGTGGATAGAACTGACGAAGTCAATAGCCATACCTACGGCAAGGCGACGTTGACCCTAATTGCTTATCTAATCTTTATCAACATAACTAAAGACATCTTCTTTAAAGTATTTTTGAGAAAGTTTAGCTAGAGTACCGTCTTCTTTTAATTCTTTAATCGCTTTTTCATATTCTTTAGCAAACTTCTCGCCCTTTTCATCACGATGAATCAATGGATAGGTTGGGATTCCTTTATATGGGAACCAGCTAAGTTTGTTCGCATATTGGTGATAAGAACCATCCTCAGCTGTCACTGCTTTTTCAAAAGAAAGCTTGATATCAAAGAAGGCATCATAACGTCCTTCTAAAACCCAAGCATAAGCGTCTGCCACTTTGAAAGATTCAGCAGCTGTCAACTCAATTGGTGTATCCTTATGCTTCTCGTTATAACTATTGATGACATTCCACTGGGCATTTTGAGGAGAGATTGGTACTAATTTTCCTTTATTTTTAGCAAAATCATCAATATTCTTATATTTGCCTTCATCTTCTTTTCTGACAGTAAAACCAATAATGCTAGCACCTACTGGCTCAGATGGAATGATGAATTTTTTAGCCCTTTCATCTGTATACCAAGCACCTTTTGTCCCAATATCGTACTTGCCAGACTCAAGCCCAATCAAGAGATCATCATCACTAGTTCCTGTATACTCAAATTTATAATCTGCTAATTTCTCATCAACTGCCTTTAAAACAGCGACTTCATAACCATCTGATTCCCCTTTTTCATCAATAAAATCATAAGGGACATAGTTTTGGGTATGGGCAACCTTTAAAGTTGTTACTTGTCCAGATGAAGCTGCATCTGCACCTTTAGCAGATGCTCCTGCTAAAGTTCTACCAATAATTGTTGCTCCAAGCACTGCCGCAACCGCAACTCCACCAATAATCCATGTTTTCTTACTCATATTCTTCTCCTTTATTTAGCTACTGCTTCTCTCACCCACTGGATACGCTCCACTGCAATATCGCTCGGAATGGTACAATCTGCTCCCAGTATGAGGCCCTCTTTGCCTGTTTCTTCTATCAATCGTTTGGTTTCAGCTTGGATTTCTTCCTTACTGCCTCGATAGAGAAGACCCTCTTTGCCGTTTTCAAATCCTCCCAAAACAGTACGACCCTTGAAAATCTCACGACCTTCTTTTAGACTAATCCCTTCTGGACCAACTGCCCAGTTAAAAACATGAGCTGGATAGTCGGCAAAGATATGAATATCGTTTCGAGCTCCTTCATAGCCACAGATGTGAAGGATATTTACCCCACCAACCGACTTAGCTGCATTTAAAACAGTCAGTTCACTCGGTGCAATAATCTCCTGATATGCTTCAACAGAAACACGCGCATCCTGAATGCTTTGCACACTGAGATAGATACCGTCTGCTCCTGCGTCTCTAATAATAGCTTGACTCAAGCTAGCGATATCTTGTGCAATGACATCGAGGACTTTTTTCAACTTCTGAGGATCTTGAACTAAGAAATCTGCAATAAGGTCATCTCCACCAGATACTTCCCCAAGCAACCATTTGAGGTAGGTCACAGGCGCAAAAATATTATAAATAGCAACAATATCTTCCGTAAACTCCTGCTTAATCTTCTTCACTAACTCTACTTGCTCTCTAATCCACGGATGATCTTCTCCAAGGGGTTCAATCTCTGCCAACTCTTGGAGTGTTTTCCCTTTGGCAATAACTGGATTTGGATAAGCAAAATAGCCATCACTCATCAACTTGATAAAGTCGGGATTTAGTTCACGGATAAATTGTTTGTGACCTTGTATATTCTTTTCAATAATTACAGGATTTGAAAATCCCTTTAACCATTCCTCTTCTGATGTAAAGTGGTGCCAAAAACCGACAGGCACACGATCGACCGCTTCTCCTCTAAATGCTTTTAAAACCCATTCTCTTTTTTCTGACATCTTTATTCTCCATTCCTTTCTTTTTCGACTAATAAAACACTGGCAATATCATTGGTTTGAATAAAGGGAAGACTTCCCTTCTGAAAATCCTGAACTCCATGGCATCTTGGCCCCTCCTTACAAGTAAGTCCCTTGGTGAGGCTAATCGCAAGTAAGATAACAAAGCCGAGGACCGTCCCTACCAATATCCACTTTTTTCTTTTCATAAGGTCCTCCTATTCTAAAACAGCAGCCTGACGAATCCAGTCCAATCTTTCTAATTCAAAGTCATCTGGAACCGTGCAATCCGCTCCAAGAAGGACTCCTCTAGTCCCAGCTTCAGCCAACAAGCGTTTGGTTTCCTCTTGTAGTTCAGCCTTCGTACCTCCATAAAGCAGGCTCTGCTTCCCATTTTCAAAACCACCCAAGACCGCTTTGCCATGAAATAGCTCCTGACCTTGAGGCAAACTGACTGCTTCATGGTGGGTTGCCCAGTTGAAAACTTGGGCTGGATAATCTTTGAAAATAGTTACATCGTTACTGGCACCTTGGAAACCACAGATATGCAGGATATTTACCCCACCTGCCTGATTAGCAGCTTCTAAAACTTTTATGTTGCTTGGCTCGATATAGGTCTGGTACAACTCTGGTGTGATGCGCTCATCCTGAATTTCTTGCGTACTGAGGTAAATCCCATCCGCTCCACCATCCTGAATGATTTTCTTAGTTAGGATAGCGATATCCTCAGCTATCACATCTAAAATCTCCCTGAATAGCTCTGGATTTTCAAGAAAAAGATCTGCAACCTCCTTATCACCTCTAGAAGTTTCTGTACGAAACCAGCGTTTCAGGTAGGAAATTGGAGAAAAGATATTGTAGAATGAAGCAATTTCCTCAGTGAAGGTCGCTCGAATGGCTTTTACCACTTCTACTTGTTGCTGAATCCAAGGATGGTTTTCACCAATCGACTCAATAGAAGCCAACTCCTGAACACTTGCAACAGAAGGACTATAGACATTACTTGGATAAATGAAAAATCCGTCACTCATTATTTTGACAAAGTCAGGATGGATTCTTTCAACGTACTGCCGATGCCCCTCTACACTTTTTTGAAAGATACGTGGGTTATTTAAACCTTGCCCTTTTTCCTCCAGTGTTACAAAATGAAACCAAAAGCCTACAGGAACTCGTTCCACCTCTTCTCCTCGGATGGCTCTTAAAACTAACTCTCTTTTACTTGTCATACTTTTCTCCTTCCATTTGGATTGAAACCATCTTACCACTCCTTTTCGCCTTTTCCCAATATATATTGACTATCAACTTGATTGAGATTTTTTATATCAATAGACAAAAAAATCTCTGGAAAGCTTGATTTTACTAGCTTTTCAGAGATTCTTTTTTGTTTATTGCTTTTTTAAAATAGTTGTTATATAGATTTTTTATCAGTCTGATTAGGATTTTTTATTAAACCTCTTTCATGGCAAAGTAAGCCCGTACTTTTGGAGCCACTTGCGTGCCGAAGAGTTCAATAGCTCTCAGGACTTGTTCATGAGGCATAGAACCAAGAGGTAGGTGCAACATAAAGCGGTCCAAACCTAAGTCTTCAATCATGCGAATCAATTTTTCTGCTACCTGATCAGGATTACCCACAAACATGGCTCCATCTGGTCCAACCTGTTCAAGGTATTGTTCATAACGCAACTCCTGCCAGTGAGGACGGTCTTTGGAAATCGCATCTACCACTTGCTTGGTCGGATGGAAATAATCTTTCACCGCTTGCTCGCCATCCTCAGCAATCCACCCCCAAGAATGGACTCCAACCTTTAGTTCATGACTGGCATGGCCCGCTTCGCTCCCAATCTCACGATAAGCCTCAATCAACTTTTTAAAATAACGAGGATTGCCACCAATAATAGCATAGACAATCGGCAGCCCCGCCTGAGCAATCTTCACTGTTGATTCGACATGACCACCTGTCGCTATCCACAAGGGTAATTTGCCCTGAACTGGACGGGGATAAACTTCTTTGCCAGATATTGTTTGGGTCAATCGTCCTTGCCGGTCTATCTTGGTCTTCTCATTGACTAACTGGAGCAAGTCTAATTTCTCATCAAAAAGGGCTTCGTAGTCTTTCAAATCATAGCCAAACAGAGGGAAGGATTCCGTGAAAGAGCCCCTTCCAGCCATAATCTCTGCACGTCCATTTGACAAAGCATCGATAGTGGCATACTGTTGGAACAAACGAATCGGGTCCATGCTTGAGAGAATGCTGACTGCACTGGTCAAACGGATTTTTTGGGTATTAACTGCCCCAGCTGCCAGAACAATCTCTGGAGCCGACACTGCAAAATCCGCTCGATGGTGCTCACCAATCCCATACACGTCCAAACCAACCTTATCAGCCAGTTCAATCTCTGCCACCAACTGACGAATGCGTTCGGCATGACTGTAAGTTTGCCCAGTCCCTTTAAGCTCCGTTGTTTCCCCAAATGTTGAAATTCCCAATTCTACCATTGTGATTCTCCCTGTCTATTTCTATCCTTCAATTTGAAGAATTATTCTAACACGAATCTTGAGGACAAGCAACCAATCTGCTCACAAGAAAAAGCCTAGATAACTAGACTTTTTTAGTTTATTCTACCGTTACTGACTTAGCAAGGTTACGTGGTTTGTCCACATCAAGTCCACGGTGGAGTGTTGCAAAGTAAGCGACCAATTGAGTTGGTACAACCATTGAAATCGGTGAGAGGTAAGGGTGTACAGTCGTAAGAACGATGTCGTCTGTATCTTTAGCAACATTTTCTTCTGCGATAGTGAGGACTTTGGCACCACGGGCTGCCACCTCTTGGATATTTCCGCGAGTGTGGTTGGCAAGAACTGGATCTGACAAGAGGGCCAAGACAGGCGTTCCTTCTTCAATCAAGGCAATAGTTCCGTGCTTAAGTTCTCCTGCCGCAAAGCCTTCACACTGGATATAAGAAATCTCTTTAAGTTTGAGACTTGCTTCCATGGCTACATAGTAATCTTGACCACGCCCGATGTAAAAGGCGTTGCGAGTTGTTTCAAGAAGCTCACGAACCTTGGCTTCAATGGTTTCTTTCTCTGAAAGAGTTGATTCGATAGACTGAGCTACGATTGACAACTCATGAACCAAGTCAAAGTCTTGCGCTTTAACATTGCCGTTCGCTTCTCCAACTGCTTTTGCTAGGAAGGCAAGAGCTGCAATTTGCGCTGTATAGGCCTTGGTTGATGCCACGGCAATTTCAGGACCTGCATGAAGAAGCATAGTATGGTTAGCTTCACGAGAAAGAGTTGAGCCTGGTACGTTTGTCACTGTCAAGCTTGGAATTCCCATTTCATTAGCCTTGACCAAAACTTGACGGCTATCCGCTGTTTCACCAGACTGGCTGATAAAGATGAAAAGTGGTTTCTTGCTGAGGAGTGGCATACCATAGCCCCACTCAGAAGAGATTCCAAGCTCAACTGGTGTATCCGTCAATTCTTCCAGCATCTTCTTCGAAGCAAATCCTGCGTGGTAAGATGTTCCAGCTGCAAGGATGTAGATACGGTCTGCGTCTTGAACAGCCTTGATGATAGCTGGGTCTACGACAACTTGACCAGCCTCATCTGTGTAGGCTTGGATGAGTTTACGCATAACCGTTGGTTGCTCATCAATTTCTTTAAGCATGTAGTAAGGGTAAGTTCCCTTACCGATATCAGACAAGTCAAGCTCCGCAGTGTAGCTAGCACGATCACGACTGTTGCCATCATAGTCTTGAACTTCCACGCGATCAGCCTTAACGATGACCAACTCTTGGTCATGAATTTCCATGTATTGGTTGGTCTCACGAATCATAGCCATCGCATCTGAGCAGACCATATTGTAGCCTTCCCCAAGACCAATCAAAAGTGGTGATTTATTTTTAGCTACGTAGATGACTTCAGGATCTTGTGAGTCAACCAAGGCAAAAGCATAAGAACCACGGATGATGTGAAGAGCTTTTTTGAAGGCTTCAAGAACTGACAAGCCATCTTCTTCTGCAAATTTTCCAATCAAGTGAACGGCGATTTCCGTATCTGTTTGCCCTTTGAAGTGGTGACCTGCAAGGTATTCTTCCTTGATTTCAAGGTAGTTCTCAATCACCCCATTGTGCACCAAAACAAAACGTTCTGTCTCAGAACGGTGTGGGTGAGCATTGTCTTCCGTTGGTTTCCCGTGAGTCGCCCAACGAGTATGTCCTATACCAGTCGTTCCCTCAACACCAGCTGTCTTAGCAGACAATTCTGCAATACGACCGACAGCCTTGACTAGGTGATTTTCAGCACCACCTAGGACAAAAATTCCCGCAGAATCATAGCCACGGTATTCGAGCTTTTCAAGCCCTTGAATCAAAATATCAGTTGCATTTGTGTTGCCAACAACACCAACAATTCCACACATAGTATATACGACACAGGCAAGCTGTGCTTTCTCCTTAAAATTGGTATAGTCTAATTCCTCTTTTATAGAATCAGCAAAAACAGTATATACTTGTTTCTTTCACTTGTCAAGAGTAAAAATTGGTATAGTTCATATCAACTTCTTATAAATAAAAAACTCTGACCAATTTGGATAATCAGTCAGAGTTCTTTTTAAAATCCATTATTATCGCTTAATTCCTTGAACCAGTGCCCTGATTTTTTCAGACGACGTTCTTGCGTTTCCAAGTCTAATTCGACCAAACCATAGCGGTTTTTATAGCTGTTGAGCCATGACCAACAATCGATAAAGGTCCAAATCAAGTAGCCCTTACAATTGGCTCCATCTTCAATAGCACGGTGCAGTTCGCGAAGATGACCTTTTGCAAAGTCAATACGATAATCATCTTGAATCATTCCATCTTGACGGAATTTTTCCTCTCCTTCAACACCCATACCATTCTCTGTCAACATCCACTCGATATTGCCATAATTTTCCTTGATATTTTGTGCAATGTCATAAATCCCTTGCTCATAAATCTCCCAGCCACGGTGAGGATTGATTTTACGTCCAGGCATCACATAAGGCTCGTAAAAATGTTCTGGTAAGAGTGGACTCTCTGGATGCTTAGCAAATCGAGGCGCCATAACACGCAAAGGTTGATAGTAGTTGACACCAAGAAAATCTACCGTATTGTCACGAATGAGCTCCAACTCCTCCTCTGTAGTATCAGGTAAAAGACCGTGTTCATGCAAGAGTTCTACCAACTCCTGTGGATAAGTCCCCAAAACAGACGGGTCTAAGAAAGATTGGGCCTGAAAAAGGTCCGCAATATGAGCAGCCTTGACATCGGCAGGATGCTGGCTACGTGGATAAGCCGGTGTCAAGTTGAGGACAATCCCAATTTTGGAATTAGGTAAGAGTTCATGACAAGCCTTAACCGCCCGACTGCTAGCCAATTGTGTATGATAAGCTACTTTAACGGCTGCCTCTGCATCCACCTTATGTGGATAATGGGCATCGTAAAAATAGCCAAACTCTACAGGAACGATGGGCTCGTTAAAGGTAATCCATTGATCCACTAAATCTCCATAAGTCTCAAAACAAAAACGAGCATAGTCTTCATAGGCTGAGACAGTTGCCTTATTTTCCCAACCATCACCATCCTCTTGAAGGGCAAAAGGCAAATCAAAATGATAAAGATTGACTAAAAGACGAATCCCCTTAGCCTTAATAGCCTCAAAAACCTTACGATAAAAATCCACACCTTGAGGATTGACTTTTCCACAGCCTTGTGGAAAAATCCGTGACCACTGGATAGAAGTCCGAAAGGCTGTGTGACCAGTTTCTACCAGTAGCTCAATATCCTTCTCCCAGTTTTCATAAAAGGTTGATGTTTTATCTGGACCAATCCCATTATAGTAACGATTTGGCTCCACTTGGTACCAATAATCCCAGAGATTATCTCCCTTACCGTCACCAGCTACACGTCCTTCTGTTTGTGGTCCAGAAGTAGAGGATCCCCAGACAAAATCCTTTGGAAATCTTAGCATACATTTACCTCTTTATCTACTCATTTTTCCCATTATACAGAAAAAACAAGGTAAAAACTAGTTACATTTTTTCCTTGTTTTTCTTCTGATTATAGTTTTTATTTCTTACTGAGGATTTCAAGTGTTTCAAGCAAGTTATCTGCATGAACTTCGATGGTGTCACCAGTCGCTTTAATCTTAACTTCTACGATGCCATCGGCCGCTTTTTTACCAACAGTGATACGAATCGGCAATCCAATCAAGTCGCTATCACTGAATTTGACTCCGACACGTTCGTTACGGTCGTCTGTCAAGACTTCGTAACCTGCTCCCATCAAACTTGCTTCAAGTTTTTCTGTCAAGGCTTGCGCTTCTTCGTCCTTGATATTGACAGTGATCAAGTGAACATCAAATGGCGCCAATTCTTTAGGGAAGTTGATTCCCCAAGCGTAACGGTATTCACCTTTTGGCGTTTTGTTAACAAAGAGGCGAGCGTGTTGCTCCATCACTGCTGACAGGAGACGACTGACACCGATACCATAACATCCCATGATAATTGGCACAGCACGGCCATTTTCATCCAAAACATCTGCTCCCATGCTTGCTGAATAGCGAGTGCCGAGTTTGAAGATGTGACCAATTTCGATACCACGCGCAAAGTTAAGAACACCTTGTCCGTCTGGAGAGATTTCACCCTCACGCACTTCACGGATATCGACATACTCGGCAGTGAAGTCACGACCCGGGTTGACACCAGTCAAGTGGTACCCATCTTCGTTAGCACCTACAACAGCATTGCGGCTATCTTGCACCTTGCGGTCAGCAATAATCTTAACATTTTCTGGCAGATTGACTGGGCCAAGTGAACCAAAGTCCGCTCCCAACAATTCTTTCACTTCTGCCTCAGTTGCAGGTTCTAAGAAATCTGCACCAAGGTAGTTTTTCAATTTGACTTCATTGAGTTGGTCATTGCCAACGAGTAGGGCTGCAACAAGCTCACCATCCGCCATGTAGAAGAGAGTTTTAATCGTTTGTTCTTCTGGAACGTTGAGGAAGGCTGCAACTTCATCGATTGATTTAACATCTGGTGTTGCAACACGAGTCACTTCTTCTTCCGCGACAACACGATTGCTTGGTTTGTACTCGTTTGTTGCCATTTCCAAGTTAGCCGCATAGCTAGATTCACTTGAGTAAGCAATGGTATCTTCACCAGAGACCATCCATTTAAGCAATTCTGCCTTGATTTCTTCTTGCACTTCCGCAGGAATTTCGTCAAATGAGGCAACTGACTTGTCCAAGACAACCCATCGATCAAGGTCTGTACGAGCAGGTGTAATAGCCATAAATTCTTGGCTGTCCTTACCACCCATGGCTCCACCGTCACCGATGATAGCCTTGAAGTCCAATCCACTACGATTGAAAATACGCTCATAAGCAGCCTTGTACTCATCATAAACACTGTCCAAACTATCATAGTTAGCGTGGAAACTGTAAGCATCTTTCATGATAAACTCACGTGTACGGAGAAGTCCATTGCGTGGGCGTTTTTCATCACGATATTTAGGCTGGATTTGGTAAAGGTTGAGTGGCAATTGCTTGTAAGACTTAACAGAATCACGGACAATAGCTGTAAAGGTTTCTTCGTGAGTTGGACCTAGGATAAAGTCTGATTTTTCACGGTTTTTTAGCTTGTAGAGGTCTTCACCATAAGTTTCGTAACGACCTGATTCGCGCCACAACTCTGCACTAAGAAGGGCAGGAGCCAACATCTCAACGGCACCAATCTTGTCAAACTCTTGGCGCATGATGTTTTTGGCTTTTTCAATCACACGGTTGGCAAGTGGTAAGTAAGAATAAACACCTGCTGAGACTTGACGAACATAACCAGCTCGCAACATAAGAGCATGGCTGATAACTTGAGCATCGCTTGGCATTTCGCGAAGCGTTGGGATAGGCATTTTACTTTGTTTCATAATATTCCTCGATTATCTAAAAAAGAGTCGCATAATGTCATTCCAGGTCACAGCAATCATCAAGACAACCATGATGACCACTCCGGCCAAGGTGACATAGGTTTCAATTTCTTGTTTCAATGGTTTACGGCGAATAGCTTCCAGGATGTTGAGCACAATCTTACCACCATCCAGAGCTGGAATCGGAATCAGATTAAAAATCCCAATATTGATAGAAATCACTGCCAAAAAGTACAAGACATTTTCAATTCCATTTTTAGCAGCATCACTACTTGCCTTAAAGATGGCAACAGGTCCACCTAGCTTGTTCAAATCCGGTTGAAAAATCAGATTTTTCAGTTCCGATAGAATTCGGAGCGCCGAGTCAGCAGCAGTTGTAAAACCACCTACAAACATGGACAGAAAATCTGACTTAATCCCCGGTTGAACACCTAGAAGGTATCGACCTTGATTTTCTTCTGGAGTAACAGTGACTTGTTTGTCACTACCATTTTCAGAGATAGTCACATCCAAGGTCGGGGCCGTCTTATCTTTGGTTTCTGTTTCCACAGCCTGAATCAAACTTTCCCAGTTGCTAACCTCATGTGAGCCAATCTTGGTAATCTGTGCCGTTTCTGGCACTCCTACCTTAGCTAAGGCCCCTTGTGGCATGACATGGAACTGATTGGTAGCAACATCTCTGACACCACCTTGCATGAAGATTAAAATCCAGAAAACAACAACACCTAAGATAAAGTTGTTCATAGGTCCTGCAAAGTTGGTAATCAGTTTGCCCCAGATAGTCGCATTTTGATATTGAACATCCAAGGGAGCAATCCGAACCTCCGTTCCATCTGCTTCCACAACCGTTGCATCGTGATCCACTGCAAATGTTTTTTCTTCTTCCAGAACCAAGCCCTTGATAAAGAGCTTGTCTTCAAAATCAAACTGGGTCACCTGCATAGGAAGAGCTGTTTGATCCAATTTTTTACCTGAAAGATTGATGCGCTTAACCTTACCATCATCAGCAAGAGTCAAACTGACAGGAGTTCCTGTCTTGATTTCAGTTGTATCATCACCCCAACCGGCCATGCGAACATAGCCACCCAGAGGCAAGATTCGAATGGTATAGGCCGTTCCATCCTTGCCAATGTGAGCAAAGATTTTGGGACCCATACCAATGGCAAATTCACGCACTAGAATCCCTGATTTCTTGGCAAAGTAGAAATGTCCGAACTCGTGCACCACTACAATAATCCCAAAAACCAGAATAAAGGTTAAAATTCCGAGCATAGTATTTCCTCCGTCTTTTGATTAAAAGAGTCCAAACAAGTGCATAATTGGAAATACAAGCAACATACTATCGAAACGATCCAAAACACCACCATGTCCAGGAATAAATTTCCCAGAATCCTTGACACCAAAGTGACGCTTGATCGAACTTTCTAGTAAATCACCAAATTGTCCAGCAATGCTAAAGAAAATAGCAAAGACTGACATCTTGTAAATTCCATACGGAAGAGCAACTGTTCTGTCAAACATCATAAAGATGATAGTTACTAAAATAGCACCTAAAATACCACCCAAGGCACCCTCAAAGGTTTTATTTGGAGAAACTGTCGGAGCTAATTTTCGTTTACCATAGTTCATCCCAACAAGATAGGCACCACTGTCTGTTGCCCAAACAATACACAAGGCTAATAGTGCCTTATCTAAACCTGCAATTCTAGCATCTAATAGAGCATTAAAACCAAAGCCCACATAGAAACTCATAGCAAGAGGGAAAACCGCATCCTCAATCGTATAGGACTTGCTAAACACAGTCGTTCCTAACATGATTGAAATCAAAACACTATAGGCAACCACATTCCCATCAACTGGCAAAAAAGTCAGGTAATTCTCCAAGGGAATGGTCAAGGCAAAGGTTGCAAAGAGGGTCAAGAGGCCCTCCATCGTCATGGTCTCTAGACCTCTCATCTTCAAAAGTTCATGCATGGCTAGCATGGCTATGATTCCAATTGCTATCTGCAGCAAGAGTCCCCCAATCATTAAAATTGGTAGGAAAATAGCCAGGGCAATCCCTGCAAACAAGGTTCTTTTCTGTAAATCCTGTGTCATATTTCCTCCTAAACTCCTCCAAATCGGCGATGACGACGATTGTAGGCAAGAATGGCTTCCTGCAAGGCCGCCTCGTCAAAATCAGGCCACAAGGTATCCGTAAAATAGAGCTCACTGTAGGCTCCCTGCCATGGAAGGAAATTGCTCAAACGCAATTCTCCACTAGTACGGATAATCAAGTCTGGGTCTCGTAACTCCTTAGGCAAATGCTGGGTAAAGAGATAGTTGCCAATCAATTCCTCTGTGATGTCACCTGGGTTGATTTTGGCATCTAACACATCCTGGGAAATCAACTTAAGGGCCTGTGTAATCTCAGCACGTCCACCATAGTTAAGGGCAAAATTAAGAATCAATCCTGTGTTGTTCTTAGTCAATTCCTCAGCCTTGGTCAGAGCTTCAAAAGTTTGCTTAGGTAGGCGGTCTGTCTCCCCAATCATTTGAATCTTAACATTATTCGCATGCAATTCCGGGACATAATTATCATAAAACTCTACTGGCAAGTTCATGATAAACTTGACTTCCTGATCTGGACGGGTCCAATTTTCCGTAGAAAAAGCATAAACTGTAATCACCTTGACGCCTAGTTTGTTGGCTGCCTTGGTCACAGTTTGCAATGCTTCCATGCCCGCCTTGTGTCCGAAGACTCGCGGTTGCATACGTTTTTTAGCCCAACGGCCATTGCCATCCATGATGATGCCGATATGAGCAGGAACCTGTGTCGGAACCTCTACTTCCACAGCCTTATCTTTCTTAAAAAATCCAAACATGATCTTATTCCTATTCAAAAATCTATCGTTTCATTATACCATATTTCCCTATTTTCTTCTATCACTAAGCTATTTATACTCTTCGAAAATCAAATTCAAACCACGTCA